>JAFDAJ010000437.1 GCA_019313915.1 Deltaproteobacteria bacterium | reverse complement strand
CTGATGCTGCCGCACATAGAAAGGCCCCGAGACCATTTCTGATCTCGGGACCGGCGTCCCCACCGGGACGTTTACGGTATTTCCGGGTTGTGCGGGGTTGCTGATTGGGTTCGCGGACAAGCTCATCGATGAGGCGATTCTCGCGTGATGTGCGCGAGTTGGAACCAAGTGGCGGGGTTCCTCACGGATTGGGAGGGGCTTCGGAGGCTGGCGGCGTGAGGCTTTGCGAGATTCGGACTGAGAGCGGACCCCGGCTAGTCCTGCACGATGTCGTACCTCTCAAACCTTCCGGAGTCGGTGAGCCAGGTGAGCAGCCACTCGGGATCAGTCGCGAAGGAGTCCCGATACGCCATCGCCACTGACGCCGCCGCTTGACACGGGCGGACGGCAAAACCGGGGAACGCTCACTTGTTCAGTTGTGCGGGCGTTGATCTGCATGGGTACTCTGAAGGAACGTGACAAAGACCAAGCAGAAGTTGAAGTGGAACCTCGTTGACAATGCGATCGATTTCGTAAGGGCGGCAGTGGAGACCTTCTTCCATCACCCTGTTCCGCGTCCGGAGCGTAATCCGGGTTACAGTCTCGTGGACCAAAGTCCAGAGACACCGCCCAATGATCGCGCCTACAAGTATGCCATTCTCCACCTGCACGCTGGCATCCTGCTCCTCCTGAAGGCCCGCCTATTTAGCACCCACGAGAGCCTGATCTTCGCGACCGTTGATAACCCGCGAACCAAACAGGGTGAAATGCGAACTGTTGGTCTCACGCAGGCTTTGGCGAGACTCGAACTCTGGGCCAAGGTAGACATCGAGAAGTCCGACAGGGACCAGGTTGTGGCGCTTCAGAGGCTGCGCAACCAAATCGAGCACTATGAAGTTCACTTGCAGCCAGAGGAAGCCCAGGCCGTCATCACGCAAAATGTCGAGTTCGTCTACCGCTTCTTACGTGACCATCTGAGCATCAATCTTCAGGATCAGGTCTCTGCCCGAGCTTGGCTAATGGTGGAGAAGTTGCGCGGAGTCGAAGAGCAGCGGCGCGAGGAGTGGAAAGCGATGAGGGCCGCGTTCGTTGAAAGCTACAAGAGCCTTTCGGCGAGCGAGATCGTAGAGATCGGTGAGAACCCAGATTCAAGGCCCGACGCCAGTCGCGATTACTGGAACTGCACGTGGTGCGGAAACGAGGAAAGCCTGGTCTTCTGGAAGCGGGCGTGGGTCTGCACCGATCCGAACTGCCGCCAAGTCTTGGACGGGATGCATTGCCCGGATTGTCGCGATTTCGTGCCTGATCTTGGTGACACCCTGTGTATCGATTGCGAAGAGGAAGCTCAGGATGACGATAGACGACACTTTTGTCGATCTTTGGAACGACGAGTCCCGGCTCGAAAACGGCGGCGGTCAATAAGGTGTTGCGCCCGGTCGAAGCCACGCTTGGGTCGCGCCGAATACGGCGTACCCAGCGGGGTTTGAACCCTGTTGAGGATGTGAAAGGCCAGGGGACGCGGCCGCTAGAAGGCGAAGACCTTGCTACCGACTGCCGCGCGCCAAGGTCCGAAAACACGGGAAAAAGCACTGGTCGTGCGGCCTCATCATTTTCGATACGTAATCTCGTCCCCTGGGGCCGAGATTGCCACGGTGCTCGCTCACCTCGTTTCGCAATTCGAACGTGGGAACGTTTCGTCTCATTCCCATGGCTCCATCCTCTCAACATTGGGAGCCTCCGGCAAAGCCGGGTCGATTCACTTGCGGCCTAGCCCGTTTGGTCCAGTGGCACGATTGCTTTGAGCTCTTTCGCTTTGGCTAGGGACTCTTCTTCGAGGTCGTGGTCTTCTTGAAGACCGAGCCAAAACTTCGCCGAGGTCCCGAAATACTTGGCGAGGCGGAGCGCGGTGTCCGCGGTGATGGCGCGCCGTCCATGGAGGATCTCCGAGACTCTGGTTGCCGGGACGCCGATCTCCTTCGCCAAGCGATAGGCGCTTACTTCCAGCGGCTTGAGAAATTCTTCACCAAGCACTTCTCCTGGGTGAATATTCTTTAGTCTTCGGCTCATACCAACTCCTCAGCGATGGTAGTCCACGATGGAGATCTCATGTGCGTGACCATCCTTCCAGCGAAAGCAAATCCGCCACTGCTGATTGATGCGAATACTATGCTCGCCGCGTCGGTCACCTTTGAGAGCTTCTAGTCGATTGGCCGGGGGCGCCTTCAAGTCTTCGAGGGTTTGTGCGTTGTTCAGCATTCGGAGCTTTCGTCTGGCGACTTGTTGGATCGAACGGGGCAGCTTCTTAGAAACCTCACCCCGCCAGATCCGCTCGGCTTCCTTTCCGCGGAAGCTCTTGATCATAGGAAATAATAACGCATCACGTTACTAACGGCAAACGTTATTAGAAGGCGCTCGTCGGACTCGGGCCGGGGCTTTGCGAGCGGAGAGAGAGTGCACGTCTGAGTATCGGACGCGGCGGGGCGTGGTTGCTGGACTGGCGAGCGGCCCCGCAAAGTCGGCGCTCTGCGCCGTCCACGGCGCTCGCTCACCTACACGAGGCTGTCGGAGCGCAGCTTTTCCATCAGGGCTTGCGCCACGTCCGCCGGTGTGCCCTCCAGAAACTTTGAACCTGGGGGACGAACTGTTTGGCGAGAACCACCTTCGCCGTCAGATCATCGGTCGACAGGCCCAGGTCGTTTGCCGCGATGACGGTCGGCTTCTTCTTGCGGGCGGCCATTTTGGCGCGCGCCGTGGGGAAGCGGGGCGACCGTGTTCCCGTTCACCTCGATTGCACGGGCAAGAGGCACCACCGGCATATCGAGCGTTTCGCCGATTAGCGCGGGAACGACGCCTTGGTCGTCGTCAGAGGCCTGTCGGCCGCAGAACACCAGGTCGGCGCCGCCGCTGGTCCGGATATAAGCGGACAGGATGTTGGCCACGACGTGGCAGTCGAGGCTGGTGTCGCCGGCATCGATATGAACGATGTCGTCTGCACCCATGGCGGCGCAGTGCTTGAGAAGGGCTTTCGCATCCTTGCCGATGGTGACCGCCGTGATGGAGCAATCCGCGCCCGCATCCCGGATGCGCTGAGCCGCTTCCAGGGCCTGCTCGTCATAGCCGTTCATCAACCGTGGAACAGCCGAGGCATCCAGGGTCTTGCCGTCTTCCCCGATCTTCAAGTTGCCCGAGAGGACGTAGTTGTTGACCGCATCCGGGTCCAACACCTCTTTCACGCATACGACAATCCGCATATCCACCGTCTCCGTCTATTCGTCTTCCAGTACCAAGCTTCCCTCGTCACACCAGACGGTGTCGAAGGTGTAGCCTTCCGGCTTTTCGGTGAGGTCCGCCATCAGGA
>JAFDAJ010000184.1 GCA_019313915.1 Deltaproteobacteria bacterium | reverse complement strand
CGCACCGGCCCGATCCCGCGCTGCTTGGCCCGCCGGGCGACCGCTTCGCAAAGCCGGCCAAAGATGACCCACTCGCTCTTCGACTCACCCAGGGGCTTCACAGCCTCGTCCGACACGATCACGTAGGGGATGTAGCTCTGAGCGTATTTGATGCCGTGCTTCTCATAGTAACCGGCCGCTGGGAGAACGTAGTCCCCGTAAAGCGCGGACGTGCTCATGCGGAAGTTCACCGAGACGACGCACTTGAGCTTGGGCCACAAGTGTTTGCGGGCGATCTGCGGCGCAGGCCAACGCCGAAGGGGATTGGAACCAGAGAAAATGAAGACTCGCGGCTCACGATCTTCCTTGGGGTGAAGATGCGTCCAGCCGCGGTCGATCGAGTCGCGGACGTACTCCTTGAGCTTCCGTGGTACCGCCGGATCTGCCAAATCGGGCCTGTCCCACAGCTCCTTGTACCCGGCGTGAACATAGAGAAAGGGCATCAATGGTGTATTCGGCTGCTTCTCGCTGTGCTCGGTAAAGAGCTGCTCGTAGTCTCGGACGGTCAGCCCACGGATGGCCTTGGGTATCACCTTCATCATCTCGCCCGCGCTGAGCTTGGTAGTCACGAGTCGGTCGAGGCCGTCCATGCCCCACCACGCGGCGACCCGAAGACCACCGCCGGACTTCCCCTGATTTCCCGTGAGGGCCATCAAGAGAATCATCGCCCGCTGGAACAGATCGCTGTGGTGGTGTTTGCAGGCTCCCCACGAAGCGAAGATCATCGCCGATGGCGCCTTGGCCATCTCCCGGGCAAGGCGGCGGATCAAGGCGGGGGCGAGGCCAGTGATCTTCCCAGCCTTCTCCGGCGTGTAGTCAGCGAGCTGCCTACGAAGTCCCTCGAAGACGGGTTCGACTTCGACCTTGGAACCATCCGCAAGCTCTACGACGTACTTGCCGGTAAGCGCCGGACGGAGACTCCCGAGGTCCAAAGAGCGACCGCCATTGCCGTCGTCCTCGCAGCCCGGCACCTCCGCAAGCTTCTGCTTTGCCTCGTCCCAGAAGTAGAGCTGGTTCTCACGCCCTTTGCCCTTGATGTCCGGCTGCCTGAGGAATCTCTTATCGTCGGTGCGCACCAATATGGGCAGGTCCGTCTGCTCGCGAACATACTCCTCGTCGAGCAACCCTTCCTCGACGATGACTTGGGCAGCTGAGAGTCCGAGCGCCGCATCGGTTTCGGGCTTGGGGTTGATCCACATGTCCGCGTGAACGCACGTGGCGTTGTAGTCGGGTGCGATCACCACCAACTTCGCGCCGCGATAACGCGCTTCGTGCATGTAGTGCACTTCGGGGATGCGCGTGTAGGCGGGGTTGCCGATCCAGACGATGATGTAGTCGGAGTTGAACCAATCAGCGGAGGTCCCTTCGCAATTGTACATCCCCCAGGTCTGCACCGCACCCATCGGCATGTCTCCGACACCGGACCACGAATCGATCACTGTGGCGCCGACCGCCTCGGCGTAGCGGATCTCCCCGGCGGTCTCCGGCCCGTAGCCGGCGTTGGTCGTGCCATGGTCGTGGATGATCGACTCGGTACCCTGCTCGATGGCGGCATCGATGATCGCGTCGGCGATTTCGTTGTTAGCCTGCTCCCAGCTGATGCGCTGCCACTTGCCCGCCCCTCGCTCGCCCACGCGCTTCAGGGGGTGGAGCACACGGGAACCGGCGACCTGCAGATCGGTGTAACAGGCTCCCTTCTGGCACCCGCGGGGGTTGGGATCCGGAACGTCGTCCCGCGGGCTCTCGTAGATGGCGTCCTGCTCTTCGCGCCAACAGACACCGTCCTTCACGAAGACGTTCCAGGAGCAGGCGGCGATGCAGTTGGCGCGGGTGTGTGTTCCCTTCGCCACGCGGTCCCAGACCCATTTGTCGCGATAGACGTCCCTGTAATCTCCGTAGGCGACCTCGGGCTCGCGCTCCAACGGTGGCAGCGGTGGCAACACTTGCATGTCGGGAGTATTGGCGCGACGCAAAGCATATTGAGTCAGCGCCAACCCACCGGCGCCCACGCCAACTCCGGCAATAAAGCTGCGACGCGAGAAACCCTTGGTGGTTCGCTTCTTCATGGCGTACTCCTCATCCCTCGGTGCTTTCAGTTTTCACCCATTCGATCGACGCGGGGTCACGATCGAATCCGCCAAACATGTCCTTCCACTTGTACGCGATCAGAAGATCGATCAGCTCCGACTTCCCCCCTGCGCGTGACTTCTCCATCTCGGCCTTGAGAATCGCCAGGGAGTCGTGGACCGCGTGGCCGAATAGGGATTCGAGATACTCGGTCGGGATGCGCGGACGGCTCTCATCGAGGTCCCCTGACTCGTCGAAGCGCGCCGGCGCCAGCGGGGGGACGTAAAAGACGTTGGGCTCGGTGCCGTATTCCGGATGCAGCGGGATCGCCACCTTCCATTTGTCGACGAGCTTGTAGATCGGCGCGTTCCGGTCGTCGCGATAGCCGACAAAGCGCACACGGCCCGGGCACTGCCGCGCACAGGCGTTCGCGACTCCCTTCTCGATGCGGGGAAAGCAGAAGATGCACTTCTGCGCGACTTTCGTCGCCTGGTTGAAGTAGATCTTCTTGTAGGGACACGCCGCCATGCAGAAGCGGTATCCGCGGCAACTGTCTTCGTCGACAGTGACGATCCCGTTGTCGGGGTTCTTCTCGATCGCCTTTCTGGGGCAGGCCTCGAGGCAGGCAGGATGGGTGCAGTGGTTACAGATGCGCGGCAAATAGAAGTAATAGGAGTTCGGGTATTCGCCGGCCCCCTGGTCTTCGTCCCAGTTCGGCCCCCAGTCGGGCTTCTGCCCTTGAATTTGCAAATGGGTCTTGTCCCCTTTGCCTCCGTAGAACACCTCTTGGTGATTGTATTCCCAGGCTTCGCCGAACTCGCCGCGCGTCGGGATGCGGCCCGGATCCGGCTGCTTGCCGCGGAATCCGCCACCCATCTTTTCCCAGTCCTTGGGAGTGCCGCGACCGGGCTGGGTATTGACGGAGTTCCACCACATGTACTCCATGCCCTCGTCTCGGGTCCACAGGCGCTTGCAAGCGATCGTGCACGTCTGACAACCGATGCACTTGTTGAGGTCCATCACCATCGCCAACTGTCGACCTGCTCCTGCGGTTTCGGCCATCAGTTGCCTCCTTTCCCCGGCAGCGCATCGATCGTGAGCTCCCTCCAGTCTTTGGAGAAGGCTTTGATGCCCGCGCGCTCACCGTGGCTTCCCTCCCAGATGGCGACCCCGAACCTGCTTGGCTTTCCAGGCACGAACTGAGCTGCGCCGGGCACGTCGCCGATCTGCATGGACCGGGAGAGGACTACGGCCCGGCGCCCGCCTTGCCACTGCCCCCGCGCCTTGACGAGCGATTCATCCAAGAGCCGGCTCGTTCCCAGGCCCTCGGCCGTAACGTGGCGTCCCTGATCCGCTTCGTCGGCTCTCCAGTACCAGGCATTGACCGGCATCCCCGGAGCGCCCATCAGGATCATTGGGGCTTGCTCGTGAACCGGAAAGGCGAGCGCGGCCGCGTCGGGGAAGGTGTCGTTGTCGCCGATCGACGCATCGTCGCTGGGATCCTCCCACTCGAGACGAAAGGCGATCACCTCACCGTCGTGCAGCGCGCTCACCGATACAGAGGAGATGGCGCCGATCTTCCGGTCCGCCCATGCGGCCCGAATGGCCCCGGTGGGCTGCAGACCTGCCGGAGCGCCCATCAACCTCAGAACTTCGCGCCTGCGACCGCTCCAGATTTTCGAGCCAGGATCGAGGAGGCTCGCTGCATCTGCCTTGGGATCGTATTGAACTCGCATTTGGGCCTTCCTAGAGCGCGCCTCATCGATGGAGTGTGCTCTAAGTTCATGCCACAACCGGGTTCAAATCGCCAGAAAGATCGTCCTATGGGCCCTTCTTGATACCCCGCCCGCTCAATACGCCTTCAGCTGGCGGACGTCCCAGGCCAGGAAATCGGCGAGGAGCTTGAAGAGCGACAGGAAGAAAACGTTCGCTTGGTGCTCTTCGAGGCGCTCGCAGAGCTTCGGTATCCAACTGTCGAGATCGCGCGCGACGAAATCCCGTTGGGCCCGGCGGTAGGGCCCGGGATCGCGTCCGGCGTGGAGGGCCTCGGCCTCGCGATAGGTCAGGTAGTGCATGAACTCGAGTTGCGTAGCGAGGTGGTCTGGCAGCTCGCGCTGTTCCTCGGAGGTGGTCAGGCCAAAGTGATTGTAGAACCGCACCGCCTCTTCCATCTTCTTCATTCGGTCGCCGCCGTAGAGGCCACCATAGAGAGGACAGGGCGGTCCGGACGCACCGGCGTCGAAGAGTCGGGTGTACTCAACGGCGAGGTCTTCGGTGCCGCCTACCTCTTGCAGCGCACGCCACCACTCCTGTGCGGGAGTGAAATCGACCTCCGCGAGCGCCAGCCCCTTGCGCATCAGCTCGACGAGCTCACCGGTTGCCAGTCCCTCGCGCACTTCGTCATCGGGGTAGGTGAGTGCATCTTGAAAGAGGCCATAGATGGAGCTGCGAGCGGCAGCCCGTCTCTCCTCCGCGCCAGATCCAACGATTGCTGATTCGCCACTCGTGCCCATTGTGGCATCCTCCTTCACAGCAGTTAGAGCACGAGGGGGATGGAACCCCGCATGACCTGCAACACTACGCCTCTAGCACGCCTCGATCAATACCGCTCCCCGGAGAAGCCCGCATTGGGCACGCGACTGAAATCTACGCGACGGGTGAGCTGATGGTAACTTCAAAGTGATGGTCGCAAGCTAGTTCTTCGTCGCCGAGAAGCTGCACTCGGACACCCCGATGAAGTCATTGCAGGTACCGCTGACGAAGCCGTCTTCACTACCAAACAACTGACAAGACCCGGGTCCCGCACTGAGCTCGAACGTTCCGTAGAAGGCGAATTCGGTATCGAGGCCACTGTTTTTGTGCGGGAGTCATGCGGAAACGCTACAACGAGACATGACCGAGCCTCCACCGTCGCCCCGCCTCTCATTCCCGCTTTCCGTCGTGAGTGGCATTGCGGATCGGTGGCCAG
>JAFDAJ010000436.1 GCA_019313915.1 Deltaproteobacteria bacterium | reverse complement strand
GCGGAACCCCATGTCCCGGTCCCAGATGAAGATCAGGATCGCGCTGTACAAGAACGGCACGGACGCGGCGAGAGCGAGCAGGAACCCCCACTGATGCCCGAGTAGCATTCCAATGCTGCCTGCGATCTGGACCGGCGCCCAGAAGAAGGGATCCGCCCAAGCTTGCCCCTGATTGAATGCAAAGTACGCAGTGGGATCGGTCGCCTCGGGGGTGCCTCCGTAGACATTGTCGATCGTCCAGCGTTCGCGTGGATGGATGACCGCCACGAGCTGCAGCGCAGAAAGAAGCCCAATCAGCAACAAGCCGGCTACAGCCACGGCCCAGGTCAGAATCGTCACCTCCATGGGTCTCTCCGCTTCAAGCGCCGTGCTTCAGTCTCTCCACCGAGTTTTCGATCCGGCGCCCACCAGCCCGAGGTCCAGCAACACCGTCACCACGACGAGCACGAGATACATGCCGGCGACCGAGCCGTTGCTGTTGATGGCGAACGCGTAGGAAAGCGTCGTCAGCGGCATGAAGAAAAACCCCAGCACCGGCCAGAGGGTCGTTTCGTAGGCGCGCCCGATGTAGCCGCTGAAGAGGACCACCAGAATGATGGCGAAACGCGGTGTCCCAAGGGCCAAGCAACCAACGAGGAACGGCATCAGGCCACCCTAGCACGGGTCAGGCGTTCGTTCGCTAGCGGACGGGACCGTGCCGATCGCACCACACTGAGTGTGCCCTATCGGCACGATCACCTGAATCCGGTGCGAAACCATTGGGGAAACAACACGGTACGGCTCTTGCTTACTGTGATGGCCTGGACCCGAGTCAGGTGAAGAGGACCGAACATGTTGCACCACGGTGAAGTGAAAGTCGCCCCGAGCTTCTCGGTCCTCCGCGAGCGACTTGTCCTGTGGCTGTGGAGACACGGCTGGGTGTCCCGGCCGCTCTGAGCGCTACAGTGCTGGTCAGCGGTCTGCGACCTGCCGGCCAGCAACGTCCTCGTCCGGGATGCGCTTGAACTGCACCCGGCGGGTGAAAATGAGTACGTGCGCGGTCAGCTTGAGCTGATCTGCGGCGGGAACTTCGATGTCGATCCGTACTTCGCGCTTCCGCTTGATCGAATAGGCCCGCCCGTGCCACTTGCCTGCCTCCGCGTCGTACCGGAGTTGGCGGAACACCTCGATGCCCACAATCTCGGGCTGGCGCGTACTGGAGACGACCACGCCGTGGTAGCCGTCCGCCTGCCGCCTGACTTCGATGACGGCCTCGCCCTCACCTCGTTGCCAGTAGCCCAGTATGCCGTCTTTCGCTTCCGTACCAGCAACCCTACGAGCGACGCGATCAACACTGCCTTGGACCTGAGGATGGGGCCTACTCCTTGGCGACAACGGGAAACGCCGATGTTCTCCTAAAACGACGAGTTTTGCATCCCCAAAATGGCGGCGCGCATGAACAAAAGGGAATCGCGACTGTCAGCGACCTCACAAAGAACGGCCAGCGCGCCCGATCGCGGTCCCCTTACTTGATTGCTCGGGGGTTTGAGCCGATTGTGGGTTCGGTAGCCAGAGCCACTTCAGCACTCGACGGCAAGGAGTCCACAGCATGACCTCAATCGAAACACTCGCGGCATTTCTTGGTTGGTGCACAGCCATCAACTTGGGGATGCTGATTTTTGCATCGCTCTTGGTGCCGATGCGCAGCTCGATCTCGAGCGTCCACGCCAAGATGTTTGGGCTCGACGAGGCCGACCTGTCGCGCGCGTATGTTCAATATCTCGCGCAGTACAAAATCGCGTTCTTCATTTTCAATCTCGCTCCGTACATCGCGCTCAGAATCATTCTCTGACGTTCGCAAAGCGCGAGGACACAAGACCCGAGCGGTGACCTACGAGACGCTCATCACCTGCGAGTTTTTGTGAGGTAGATCACAAACTGCGCATGCCGAAGTGGGCGCTTGTTCAGGTCGAGGCGTTGACCCTACACTCGGCCTCATGGTTCATCATGCCCCGAAAATTGGTTTGTTCGTATTCCTTGGTTTGCTCGTCGGCTGTTCGTCGGACGGGTCCGGGAATTCCTCTGACACCGGACTCGAGCTCGT
>JAFDAJ010000183.1 GCA_019313915.1 Deltaproteobacteria bacterium | reverse complement strand
ACGACCTCGCTGGTGGCGACGACGCTCAGGACGAAGCCGAGCGCCGCGAGGGCGACGCCCTGTGCGGGCGCGGGCATCGACTTGAACCCGAGCTCGATCGACTCGAACCAACGTTTGGGGGTATAGTGGGCGGCGAAGGTGAGGAGCAGCATCGCCCAGACGCCGAGCGAAATCTGGGCCACGGAAAACGTCCCGGATGCGAGCCTCGTCGTGACGTCAGCCGCGTTTTGAAGGTTGGTCGCCCGGAACAGGATCCTCGAGAACACCACAAACTGAAGCGCCCAGAAGACCTTGAACGCGTGCATTCTCCAACCTTGAACGCGTGCATTCTCCAAGTGTCGACCGTGTCGCTGGTGCGGCCCGATCGCCGATAAAAGAAGCGATGAATCACCATCGCCATCGACTGGAGGATGGCGTAGAAAACGAACGTCCAGGATGCGCCGTGCCAGATGCCGATGAGGAACATCGTGAGCCACAGGTTCCAATAGGCGCGGACCGGGCCGACGCGCGAGCCGCCCAACGGGAAATACAGGTAGTCGCGCAGCCACGTCGACAACGTGATGTGCCAGCGGCGCCAAAACTCCGCGGGGCTCGCCGACTGATACGGCCGGTCGAAGTTCTCCGGGAGCTCGAGGCCCATGAGCTTTGCGGAGCCGCGCGCGACATCGGTGTAGCCGGAGAAGTCACAGTAGATCTGCATCGTGAATCCGTAGAGCGCGATGACGACTTCGGCTGCGCTGTAGAGCTCCGGCTGATCGAACACGCGATCGACGAGATTGACCGACAGGTAGTCGGCGATCACGACTTTCTTCACCATGCCGGACGCGATGAGGAACAGGCCTTGGGTGACCTGTTCGTCCCGGAGAGTGATCTTGCGCTGGAGCTGCGGAAGGAGCTGGGAGGCGCGGACGATGGGGCCCGCGACGAGCTGCGGGAAGTAAGTGACGAAGAACGCGAATTGGAAGAAGTTGCGGGTTGGTTCGAGCTTCCGACGATAAATGTCGATCGTGTAGCTGAGCGTCTGGAACGTATAGAAGGAGATGCCGACTGGCAGGAGCACGTCGAGAAAGGGCGGGCTCGCGATCTCGATGCCGAAGAACAGCCCCAGGACATCCGCCGTCGCTTGCGAGGCGAAGTTGAAGTACTTGAAGAGGGCGAGGAGCCCCAGGTTGGAAACCAAGCTCAGGATCAGCCAGCGCTTGCGGGCTTTTGGCCGGTCGGTGGCGTGGATTCGGAGGCCGACGATATAGTCGACCAGCGTCGACCCGAGAATCAGGACGATGTAGGCGGGGTGCCACGCCATGTAGAACAGGCACGAGGCTACGAACACGAAGATGATCCGCAGCTGGGCGTGGCGAGCCAGCAGCCAGAATCCCGCGACCGCGATGCCCAGGAACAGAATGTAGTCGAGGCTGTTGAAGAGCACTGGTCCCCTTACCCAGCGTGAACGCGCCGGGTTTTAGCCGCAGCCGGCCCTGCACGCTAGTTGCTTGACGGGGGGGCCGCTTAGACCAAGCATCTGCGGCCGGAGGTCTCGATGAAGATAGCGGGTTCGGTAGCGCTGGTGACGGGCGGAGCTTCTGGTTTGGGCGAGGCGACGGTCCGCCAGCTGGTGATTCAGGGGGGCCATGTGGTCATCGTCGACCTCAATGAGGAGCGCGGGCAGGCGCTCGCGGTGGAGCTCGGCGACGCGACCACGTTCGTCCGGGCTGACGTGAGCAATCCCGAGGAAGTCCAGGCCGCCGTCGACCAGGCGACATCAATGGGCACGCTTCGAGCCGCGATCAGCTGCGCGGGTATCGGCATCGCCAAGCGAACGATTGGCAGGGACGGCACGCCACACGACCTCGGAGCGTTCCAGAAGACTATCTCGGTCAATCTCTTCGGGACATTCAACATCCTGCGGCTTGCCGCGTCGGCCATGGTCGAGAACGAGCCGGAAGATGGCGAGCGCGGCGTGATCATCAACACCGCCTCCGTGGCCGCCTTCGACGGCCAGATCGGCCAGGTCGCGTACTCGGCTTCCAAGGGAGGCATCGTCGGCATGACTCTTCCGGCGGCTCGCGACCTTTCGAAAGCGCAGATTCGGGTTGTGACGATTGCGCCGGGCACCTTCGACACCCCCTTGCTCGCCTCACTCGGCGAGGAGATCCGGGCAGCGCTTGCCGCAACCATCCCACATCCGAGCAGGCTGGGTCGCCCGGAGGAGTTTGGCGCGCTTGCCTGTCACATCGTCGAGAACAGCTACATCAACGGCGAGGTCATCCGGCTCGACGGAGCCATTCGCATGGCGCCGCGATAAGTTGAATGTACGTCCCGAGCGGCGCCGCCGAATCCTCGGCCTGGCGCTTCCCATCATCGGCGGCATGCTTTCGCAGAACGTGCTCAACCTCGTCGACACGGCGATGGTCGGCACGCTGGGGGACGCTGCGCTCGCAGGCGTTGGGCTTGGTGGATTCGCGAACTTCTTGTTTTCCGCCTTCGTTTTGGGGCTTTCGACGGGCGTTCAGGCGATGGCCGCGCGTCGCGTCGGGGAAGGGCGCCTGGCCGAGACGGCCATCCCGCTCAACGGTGGCCTACTGCTCGCTTTGACCATCGCCGTCCCCTGGTCGGCATTGCTGATCTCGCTCGCACCTGAATATTTTCCGCTCCTGACGGGGGATACGGCGGTCGTCGAGCAAGGGGTGCCATATCTCCAAGCGCGCCTGTTCGCCATGTTTGCGATGGGGATGAACTTTGCGTTTCGCGGGTACTGGAACGCCGTCGACAAGTCCATCCTTTACATGCGCACGCTGATCTCGATGCACGTGGTCAACATCTTCCTCAATTGGGTGCTGATTTTCGGCAACCTCGGAGCGCCAGAGCTTGGTGCTGCAGGCGCTGGGGTTGCTTCGGCCATCGCTACCGTGTTCGGAACGGCTTCATACTTCTTGCTCGGGCGCAGCTACGCACGCGGCGCCGGATTCCTCCATGGGCTCCCCAGCCGCGAGACCATGTCGACGATCATTCGGCTTGCAGCCCCGGCAGGGCTTCAGCAGTTTTTCTTTGCCGCGGGGATGACGGTCTTCCTGATGCTGGTGGCTCGTATGGGCACCCCGGAGCTGGCGGCGACCAAGGTGATCATCGACTTGATCCTCGTCGGTATCCTGCCCGGCATCGGCTTCGGGCTCGCCGCTGCCTCGCTAGCGGGTCAGGCGCTCGGACGAGGAAACGCCGAGGATGCAAAGCAATGGGGGTGGGACGTCACGAAAATCGCGATCTTGGTCGTAGGTGCGCTCAGTATTCCGGCAGTGCTGGTCCCCGAATGGCTCCTGAGCGGGTTCATTCATGAGCCTTCGACGCTTGCCCTTGCCAAGAACCCGCTACGCCTCGTCGCCGGCTTTCTGTTCCTCGATGCGGTGGGAATGGTGCTGATGAATGCTCTCATGGGAGTGGGCGATACCAAACGGGTGATGCTCATTGGAACCGGCTTCCAGTGGCTGATCTTCCTCCCCGCCGTGTACGTGGTCGGCCCGGTGATGGGCCTGGGCCTCGTCGTCGTGTTCGCTGCCCAAGTGATCTATCGCGGCTTCCAGTCACTTACCTTCGCACTCATGTGGAAGCAGGGGCGCTGGCAGTCGATCGAGATTCACTGACGGTTGCGGTGCCGCGCTCGCAGTTCTTCGACGCTGTCTTCCCAGTTCTGACCGTCGAACGCCGACAGCGAAAAGTCGGATGGGTCGACCCCGTCCAAGCAACGCAGATTGACGTCGACTTGCTCTGGATGAGAGCGAGGCCTGTAGTACGAGTGAATCCCGCAGTGACTGCAGAAATGATGCTTCGCCGTGTGCGTTCCAAACGTGTACGTCGTGAGCGCGTCGGCGCCGCGCAGGAGCTCGAAGTCGCACTCGGGAACGATGAGGTGCAGAAACCCCTTCTTTGCGCACATGCTGCAGTTGCACTCGACCGCCTCGCGGGAGCGCACCGTGATGCGAAACCGTACCGCGCCGCAGTGACACCCTCCCTCGATGAGGTCGGCAGTGGTGCTGGCCGTCATTCGACGGGCTCGCCGGTCGACCGGTCGAGCGTCATCCAAGGCGTTCCGGCGATTTGGACTTCAATAAGCTCTTCGCTAACCGAGAGCGCTGGCTGGCTCGCCACGGCCCCGAGCTCCGTGCGCCACAGCTCTTTGCCCGAACCAACGTCTTTCGCGATCACGATGCCCGGGTCCCCTGATTGCGCTTCGTAAAGCACGCCCTCGCTCAGCACGGCAGCGGTGAGCTGGTCGCCCCCGGCTTGCTGAGCAGCGAGAGTTCTTTTTTCGAGTTGCGTTGCCCCAAACCAGGCGAGCAATGCCGCGACTAGAACCAATCCGAGCAGAACGGCAACGACGCGTTTCCCTGACTTGCCCTCTTCGACCACGGCTCCCTCTTAGCACGTTCGCCGCGAGCGCCTAGCGACGCCACATCTCCCATAGTGGCACCACGCTCATCACGAAGTAAGCAAGCAACATCAACACGCCTGAAACCGCGTAAGCGGCCACTGCGCCGGCGCACTCGTGTGCGACGAGCCACGGAGCTGCGATGTGGAGGAGTGTTCCGATCGACCCAACGGAGATCCACGCCGCTTTCGCCTTCTTTCGGGCGCGAGAGAGCATGTAGATGTGGCTGAGGATAAGCAGATACACCGGCATCGAAAACAAGTGAAAGTGGGTGACCTCTAGCAGCTTCCGGCGCGGCATGCGCTCGAACGCCGCGAGACGTTCACCCTCAGGAGGCAGAACCAGCGCTGGGCCCCCTTCGATTTCCGCGTCTTCCACAGGCTCGGCGTCACCACTGTAGTATTCGTCGGCGCCGCCCAGGTCGAGCCCCACCATGTCGTGGGTAAGGAACAAGGTTAGTGCCAACCCCACGAGCGTGAACACGAGAAACACCGTGTACACGGCGCGTGCGCCCAAGGGGAGGGCGCGCAGCCTGCCGGAGGGTCGAGTAAAGTCTTGCATGGCTCGATCTATGACGAGGTGAGCACAGTGTCGCGCAACAACAAAGTCGCGCGCTTCACGGCTCTGGCCATCGCGCGGGCGGAAAGCGTTGCGCCGGAGATGACGTCGATGTCGTGTCCCGGTCTGAAGCCACTGTCGGCTTCCTTCCCGACGAACTGCTCGCGGAAGCGCTTGGAACGAATACCGTCGCCGTAGGGCTCTCGGTATGCAACTACCTCGACCCGCGTCACTCGCCCCTGGTCATCAAAGAACGTGGCGAAGTCGATGTATTCGTGTTGTCCGATTTGACGGTCAAAGAGCGCGTACCCATCGATGACATCGCCCGACCGCGCGACGTAGAAGATGTACTCCCCTCTATCGAGTTTCTCTCCGAGCTGCCGCTCGAGCTCGGTGCGGCGATCCCCCGAAAG
>JAFDAJ010000435.1 GCA_019313915.1 Deltaproteobacteria bacterium | reverse complement strand
GAAGTGCGAGGGCCACGAATGCGATGTACACGGTGGTGGAGATGATTTGGGACCAACGCGAGGCCTTGATTCGTGTATCGGAGTCGAACTCATCACCAAGATAGCGGGGTGTTTCAAACCCCTGTACGACGATGAGGGTGCCTGCGAGGATCGTCAGGACCTCCCATGTCGTGTGTTGGAGCGGCTTAGGCATTTCGATGCCCGCCGACGACTGCGAGACGTTCCAGTCGAAGTAGGCGAACCCCGCAAGCAGAAGCGCGATGATGGCAAAGGTGATCCAAAGCGCCCAAGTCTCGAGGAACTCGAGCGGGGCTAGACCCTTGGTCATCCCAATCAACATGATCACGCCGATCACCGCCGTTGTGATGATGTTCTCGTTGAGCGGCGTGTCTGCACCAAAACCTCCGAGCACGAAGGCAGCGAGAATGTGGAGGTACAGCGAGACCGAGATCACATACGCGAGGATCAGAGCCAGGTCAGATGTGCGTTCGAGCGAAAGCGTGGACTCCGGAGGATTGTCGGCCAGGACGGGCTCGGCGTTTCGGATGTTGAATCGGATGACGGCTCCGACTGCGATAGCCAATACGCAGACCCCCGCCATTGCGATCACCGAGAGGTGCCCCACGGCGCTGGCGAGAATCGGCACGATGATCAGAAACCCGCTGCCAAAAATCGAGGCGAGGGGCGTCGTGGTTGCCTTTGTGAGCGAGCTCGACCGTGCCATCAAGCGTCTGCTTTAGCATGTTTGTCGAAGTGGACGAAGACCGGAGACAAAGTTAAGGTTCACGAGGACGGGACGATTGAAGTAGGCTGACCGCCAACCGCTATGACCGCCGCATCGATACCGCACACTGGCGTAGCGGAGCACAGCCGTAGTCGCTTTGTGCTGTCCGACAAGGCCAAGTACTCGATCAAGTTGGGTCTCGCGATCGCCATCACGTACGGTCTCGCTCTACGTGCCAATTGGATGAGCCCAACCTGGGCCGCGATCGCGGTCGCGATGATCGGGCAACCGGGGCATGGACAATCGCTCTACAAGGGCATGCTGCGCGCT
Organism: Deltaproteobacteria bacterium; assembly: GCA_019313915.1. Classification (GTDB taxonomy): domain Bacteria; phylum Myxococcota_A; class Polyangia; order Polyangiales; family Houyiibacteriaceae; genus SG8-38. Next base: position 1,047 of record JAFDAJ010000435.1, on the reverse strand, counting down.
ATCGGGACCCTGATCGCGTTCTTCTCCGGGCTCTTCATCTTGATGCTGTTTCCGCAAGACCGTTGGCTGACGCTCGTCGCGACGTCGCCTTTCCTTGGCTACTTCACCTACAAAATGAAAGGCCAGAACAGCTACCTCTGGTTTGTCGCAGCCTTCGTCACCCCCATGATCGTCATGGCGGGTCCCGCGCAGCCGGGGCATGCCTTTGAGTTTGCCGCATACCGCACGCTCGAAACCCTCATGGGAATTGGGGTTTGGGCGCTCGTGTCGATCTTCCTTTGGCCTGCGATGGACGAGCTGCTGGCGACGCAGCAGAAGATACTCACGGCGTTTCGCGAATCGGCGACGGACGGCGACTCGGCGGGCGTACCATTCGCTCTTCAAGAGCAGGAGGCTCAGCTCGTCAAGCAGGTCGGTTCGTTCATCGACCTCGTCTCAGCCGAAACCTACGAAGTGCGGGGGGTCCGTGGCGCCTGGCACCGTTTACATGCCGCATCTCAGTCGTTTCTGCATGTGTCGAGCCGCATCCAGTCGGGCATGTCAGATGTCGAAAGGATTCCCCTGAGTTCGGTGCTACCCGCGGTACCCGACTTCCTGGCAGAGTTGGAGGCGCGCTTGACCGAAGCGCGGAGCCTTCTTGGCGGAGCATCCCAGGCTCGACCTTGTCAGGACGAAGCACTCGAGGTCGACGCTGACGCGTTTGGCGCCCTCGGGCATTTCGCGAGGGCGGGAGCGGTGGCAGGTAGAGCGGAGCTGGCCGCGCTCGATGCGCACACGCGAACGATCGTCGAATGCGCGTTGGAAATCAGAGAAGACAAGCGCGCGGCGTCGACTCCTTCTGCGGACACGACCCCCGCCAAACTGCGAGGGCCGTTGGCTCTTCTTCCGCTCGACCACGACCAACTCATGGGGGCGATCATTGCCGTAGCTACCATGTGGGGCGGAACGCTGATTTGGATCTACGTCAACCCGCCCGGGCATGTGTCCTGGTTCCAGTTTCCAACCAATCTCGTGCTCGTCGCTCTACTGAACCCGCAGATGCGATTC
>JAFDAJ010000052.1 GCA_019313915.1 Deltaproteobacteria bacterium | reverse complement strand
GCCGCACTGACGGTCGATCGTCACGCCCGGAACGTGTTCGGGATACCCGGCAGCCAACCAACATGTGCGGGCGATGTCGCCAGCCTGAGTGGCAACCGAGTCCACGCAACCAAAGACCACGTCTTCGACGACGCCGGGATCGATACCGACGCGGTCAATCAGCCCCTTGATGGCATGTGCGCCGAGGTCAGCGGAATGGACCTTGCTCAACCCGCCTTTTTTCCTGCCGACGGGCGAACGAACTGCTTCGACGATGTATGCTTCGGGCATCTGAACCTCGCTATTTGGTATCTTTAGAGGGAGCGGTTGTCTCCGGCAAGGCGCCACCCGGAAAGCTCAAAGGATGTGGCGGCCTACACGCTCGCGATGATAGGCGGCATCCCCATGGGCGGCGGCGAGCGCCCACGCGCGTTTCATCCACATATGCAGGTCGCATTCAATCGTGTACCCGATCGCGCCGTGGACCTGCAGCGCTTCCTTAGCCACGAATCTTGCAGCCTGGCCTGCATAGATCTTGGCGAGGGAGACATCAATGCCGGCGTCACGAGCCGATGTCGCCACCGACCAAGCGGCACGATAAACGGGCGGCCGTGCGAACTCTTGCTCGATGAGCGCGTTGGCGAGCCTGTGCTTGATCGCTTGCTGTGCGCCGATGGGTTTGCCGAACTGCTCCCGGTCTTTTGCGTACTGGACCGCCATATCGAGCATGCGGCGCGAGATCCCAATCAGCTGAGCAGCCGTGGCTAACGCTGCGCGTTCGCGGCCAAGTGCAAACAACGCTGCGGCATCGACGTCTTCACGCATTCGGTATTGGGCGCCGACTTCGAAAGCCACGCGACCGAGCTCGCGGGCGCGATCGACCGATTGCTCCGGGCTGACGGATACCTCGGCAACCGGGATGCAGTACGCCGCCCCACCCCGCTGTGCGATCAACACGTCGGCGGAAGCTGCGTGCGGAACGACGGCCTGGTCTTCGAACGACACGACGATGCGAGCTTCGCCCACCACCGCGGGACCGAGCCAACGTTCTTTTTGCGCGTCAGTGCCCGCTGCCTCGAGAAGCGGAATCCCGACGGCTACTGTATCGACGATCGGACCGGGCAATGCAGCGTAACCGGTCTCCTCCAAGGGAAGCACGAGGTCGAGCTCGCTCATCGCCATTCCACCGGCGTCCTCGGAAGCTGTCATACCGATGACGCCCGTCTCGGCGAGCGTGCCCCAGACGGCGCGAACGCCTTCGGGTCGCCCCTCCCACGTCGCGCGAACGACCTCAGGCGCGCACTCGCGCTGCAAGACCTCACGTACCGTGTCGCGAAACATCTTCTGATCGTCAGTGAAAGCAAAATGCATCGGTTACTTCCGAGGGAGACCGAGAACGCGCTCAGCGATGATGTTGCGTTGGATCTCGTTGGTGCCGGCGTAAATCGGACCGGCCAGCGCGAACTGGAAGCCCTTCATCCAGTGGCCTCCGTCGACCGCGCCATCCGAGCCTTCGTCCAGCTCGAGCGCCTCACCAATGATCGCAAGGGCGGTTTCGTGCGTGCGCACATCCATCTCCGACCAAAACACCTTGTTCATGCTGGAGTCCGGACCGATCGACTCGCCCTGCGTCATGCGAGTGACGGTCTGGAAGGTGAACCAGCGGTACACCTGGGCATCCATCCACGCTTGAATGACTTCGTCGCGCAGAACGGGATCCGAGCGATCGCGGTACCGATGATAGAGGTCGATGAGACGCGCAGCGGTCGCCATGAATCGGCCGGGGCTCCGTAAGCTCAACCCGCGCTCCGAGCTCGTTGTCGCCATGGTGACCTGCCACCCTTGGTTCACTTCACCGATGATGTCGGCGTCCGACACGAATACGTCTTCGAGGAAGATCTCTGCGAAGCCTTCGTCGCCATCGAGACGGTCGACGCCACGCACCGTGACACCCTCGGCGTGCAGCGGGAACAGGAAGTACGTCAGCCCGCGGTGACGCGCCTGCTCGGGGTCGGTGCGGAACAAGCCATACGCCATGTCGCAAAACACGGCCCGCGTGGACCAAGTCTTTTGGCCGTTGAGCCGCCAACCACCCTCGACCCGACTGGCAGTGCTCTTGAGCGATGCGAGGTCGCTGCCGGCGTTGGGCTCCGACCATGCCTGCCCCCATGATACGTCACCCCGCGCCATCGGACGCAGGATGCGTTCTTTCTGGTCGTCGGTCCCGAACTCGAACAGGGTTGGCGCCAAGAGGAAGATCCCGTTCTGGGTGACGCGGCTCGGTGCACCGACTCGGTAGTACTCCTCTTCGAAGATTAGCCACTCGAAGAGCGTGGCCTCGCGCCCGCCGTACTGCTTGGGCCAGGAAACTGCGGCCCAACCTGCCTCGAAGAGCGTGTGCTCCCACTGCAGATGTAGCGCGAAACCTTCCTTCGTGTCGCCCGAAGGCAGCGACTCTCGGGGCACATTCGCCTCGAGCCACGAGCGGCACTCTCGTCGGAAGGCGTTCTCGGAATCGGTGAAGTTGAGGTCCATCGCGTCCGCTCACGCGCCCAATCGGTCGAGAGTCGCTTCGGCCTCGGCCATGATGCGCTGGAGGAGATCGGCAACGGTTGGAATTTCGTCGATGACGCCGGCGATCTGGCCCGTCGGTAGGACGCCCGCCTCTACCCTGCCATCGACCATCGATGCCCTGGTCAGCATAGGCGCGTTCGCTGCCATCGCGAGCTGTGCCCAAGTGAGCTCCTGGTTCTGCTTCATCGCGATGCCTTCTTCGAGCAACTCGGGGAGCGAGGTTCCCGTCACCTTCATCAGCGATAGCGCATTGAGCGCCGCGCGTGGGAATCGGGTCAGCACGTTGGCCCGCTCGAGTTGATCGATGAGCAGAGTTCGGATAACGCGCTGCGGGTGGCCGTCGACCGCCTTCGTCACGACCGTCCCGTTGGCCTTCGTCTCTAGGTAGATGTTCTTCACTTGATCGGGCACTTGGCTGTCCTGCGTCAGCAAGAACCGCGTCCCCATCGCGATGCCCTCGCCGCCAAGCGCGAGCGCTGCCACCAGCCCACGGCCATCACGGAAGCCCCCAGCGCCAACGACCGGGATATCGACCGCTGCAGAGACGTCCGGGATCAGAATCGAGGTCGGAATTTGCCCGGTGTGACCGCCGCCTTCTTGACCCTGCGCGATCACGGCGTCGACGCCCCAGGCCTGCACCTTCTCGGCGTGACGGCGGGCGCCGATTGTCGGCATCGTGAGGACCCCGGCGTCCTTGAGAGTCTTGATGACCCGCTCACCCGGCGCTTGCGCGAAGCTAGCGACGGTAACCTTCTGACGAATGAGAAGCTCGACGCGCTTCATGATGTCGGACTGATCGGCTCGCATGTTCACGCCGAACGGCTTGTCCGTTCGCTCCCTAACCTTGCCGATCGCGTCTTCGAGCTCGCGGAACGTCATCGTTGCGGCGGCGAGAATGCCCAAGCCGCCGGCCTGGCTGGTCGCCGAAGTGAGCCTCGCCCCCGAAACCCAGCCCATCCCGGTCTGAATGATCGGGTACTCGATACCAAACATGTCGCAGATGCGGGTGTGCAGCGCCGGCTTGGCTTTCGCTGGCTTCTTGGGCGGGGGCGGCTCGACACTCTTCACGCGAACCGGCGGCTTTCTCTTGCGCCCGGCCGGCTTCGCCTTGGCCTTTGAAGGGGCGGACTTGCGCTTCTTCGCAGGCGCCTTCGTCGTCTTCGCCTTGGGCGGGGTGGACGCGCGCTTCTTGGCGGGTGCCTTCGTCGTACGCTTGGCGTTCGCTTTTGGAGCGGCCGACTTGCGCTTCCTCGCAGGCGCCTTGGTCGTCCTCTTCTTAACCGTCATACTACGACTTCTTTCTGCGCATAGCCTTGCGGGTCGAGCTCGCGCAACACGCCAATGACCTCTGGGGCCGGCACCGGGGTCGTGTCCACCCCTTCGGGAATCACGAGCTCGAAGCCCGTGTTGTCGATGACTTGCTGAAGCTCGACGCCGGGATGCAACGATACCAACCGCATACGGTGGTCGGGAGTGTTGAAATCAAAGACGCCAAGATTGCTCACTATGCGCCGGATCTCGTGAAAGCGGCTCCCCTCGGGGCCAAGCGAAGCGGCGCGGTCGTACCCGACGCCGCTCACCATGTCGACTTTCGCCACCAGCGCGCGCGCGTTGTGGTTCGGAACCCAGTAGCTGGTCACGTGGTTGATCGTGTTGCCGGGCGCTCCGCGAACGCCGAGGAGCTGTGCCTTTGGGTGTTCCCATGGTCCAATGCAGGCGATGTTCTGATTGCCAAACCGATCGATTTGCGACGCGCCCATCATGACATGACGGCGTCCCCACCAAAGCGTGTCGAACACGGCTCCGAACGGCATCCAGCCTTCGACATCACCATCGGTGGGCTTGGCACCAAGCGGTAACGCACGGCGAAGCAAGAGGTTGAAGCCGTCGGTCATCAACAGGTCGGGCTCGAACGTCGATTTCGCCAAGCGGGCGCCCAGGCTCGGGGTCGTTCCCATCGCGCTGACCATGATCTCCCCGTCGCCACGGAAGCACTCCGCAACGGCAAGGGCGCAGACATCGGCGCGGGTGGCCTCGGTGCTGGTCATGACGCCACCGCCTTCTGGTAGTCGGCCTCGCTCACGTCGAGGTACTTCGCGCGAAAGGCTTTCCACGCCTCTTCGTCTTTTGCGGTCGCTGCGTACTCGCGCTGGAACTTCTCGTCCCGCGCGTAGTCGGGCGGGCACTCGGTGAAGTGCGCGCCACCCGGCGCTTCGACGACGCCACTCACCATCATGCGGTTGATCAACAAGCTTTGAAGCGGACCGCCGCTCACGAGCTCGTCGGTCGACACGATCTTCTCGCAGCTCATGAACGCCTTCTTGGCAGCCATGCAGAAGAGGTTATCGAAGTACGGGTCACGGCCGAGAGCCTGCCCGTTCCCGGACGCATCGGCGCGATTCATATGCACGAACGCGACATCTACGTTCAACGCGGGCACCGCGACGAACTCCTCTCCGTCGTCGTAGGGTGACTTCACGGTCTTGAGGTGCGGGTTGATCTTCAGGACATCCGAGCCGAGGCCGGCACGAGTCGGCAAGAACGGGAGCCGCTGCGCCGCGGCCCGAAGCCCGAGAAGAAACATCCCCTCGTCGAGCTCGACCGCATCGAGCGTGCCGTTTTGGCGGGCCTGGCGGAAATGCGGCTCGAGCGGGATCGAATCGAGCGATACGAATCCGTACACGGCCTTCTTGAGTTGCCCCGTCGCGCAAAAGATCCCTATGTCCGGACCGCCATAGGAGACGACCGTCAAGTCCTTTACACCCTTGCGAACGAGCGCCCGTACAAACGCCATCGGCTTACGCCGAGAGCCCCAACCCCCAATGCCAATGGTCATTCCGTCGGTGACCTCAGCGACGGCTTCGTCCACCGTCATGCGTTTGTCATTCACGAAGCTACCTCACTTCTCGTCGGCTTCGGGGTCGCGCTTTTCCACGAACGCGTCCCGAGCCTCGTCGGCCACGCCCGCCAAGTTGAGCTCGAAGGTGAACCCCTGCTCGAACCGGTACGAACGATTGACGTCAACCGGATCGATGTTGTTCAGGCATTCCTTCGCCACGCGCACGACGCGTGGGATCTTCTTGGTGAAGGTGCGAGCGACTTCTCTCGCCTTGTCGGCGAGCTCACCTTGTTCGACGACGGCATAAACCGAACCCCAGTTGTGTAGCTCCTCGGCGGTCGCTGCCTCGCAGGTCAGGACCATCGCACGCATCTTGAGCGCGGGGACCAGGCGAGCGAGATGAGTGGCTGCACCGAGCGCGCCCCGGTCGACCTCAGGCAGCGCAAACTTCGTGCCCTTGGCAGCGATCAGAATGTCCGAGTTGCCAGCCAAGCCGATGCCGCCTCCGACGCAGTATCCATGTACCGCTGTGATGACGGGGACCTTGCATTCGTAGACCGCCTTGAATGCCTCCCAGCACCCGCGGTTCGCGCCGAGAAGTGAGTCGAAGCCCTCGGTGTTCTGCATCTCCTTGATGTCGACACCTGCGTTGAAGCCTCGGCCTTCCGCTCGAAGGATGACCGCGCGGGTCTCTGCGTCGTTGCCCGCCGCCGTGATCACCTCGGCTAGCTCGAACCAGCCGGCTACCGGGATGGCGTTGACCGGAGGATAGTCAACGACGATTTCGGCGATTCCATCAATGATTCCGTGCGAAATGCCCACTGCGCGTCCCTTCGAAGTAGGGCCGAAGTGAAACGCGTTTCAGTCCGCCGGTCAAGCCGGAGACTCTCAGTGAGGCAGGCCGTCGAGGAACGCGTCGATCTCGGGCGCGATCGGCTGACCGATCCGCGTGAGCTCGCCGCGAACAGCCGCGGCCGCACTTGGAACGTCCGACGTCGTGACGGTCCGGAGCGGTGGCGTCCGAAAGCGATAGACAACCCGCAGCACCGCGCGGAATATCGCCTCCGGCATCACGATGACCATGGCGAAGTCCGCGTCCTTCAGCGCTTCGCGGCGGTCTTCCAACCAGTCCGCAAACGCCTTGCGATGCCGCGCGGTGATGACGCCGGTGCCACGGTGCTGCCGAATGAGCAACACAAAAGGGAGCCCGCGGTCGAGGTGAAGGTCGGCGAGGCTGAGCATCAAGCCGACCTCCTGGTCTTCGACCTGCCGTGGCAGCTTCATGTCGTAGAGGATGACCGGCGACAGCGTGCTGTCGATTCGTATGCGCTCGGACTCGTAGCTCGGAGTTATGTCCCAATCCCAGTCCATCGCGTAAGCCAATCGTGAGAGTAAGCCCTAACGAGGGCAACGGGTTCCAAGAAAGCGGGTGGCAGTATGACGATGTTACATGAGTCGTCAATCCGTGAATAGGGAGGAAATAAAAAGTGACTCACCAGTGGCTCATTGCCGCCATCCCGGGTTGGCGATATCACGGGCGCGGTGTTCGAAACGATTCCTAACATGTTGGCGCGGCAAGCCGAAGCCCTGGGCGATCGGCACGCGATCGTCGACGGGCCCACGACACTGACCTTTGGCGCGCTTTCCGAGCGAGTGGATGAAGCCGCCCGAGCGCTGATCGCCGTGGGCATCAGCAAGGGCGATCGAGTAGCTATTTGGGCGCCGAACGTCTGGGAGTGGATCGTCTGCGCGCTCGCGATTCACACCGTTGGCGGTGTGATGGTCCCGGTCAACACCCGGTACAAGGGCATCGAAGCCGCATACCTGCTCGACAAGAGCGCGGCCAAAGCGCTGTTCACGGTCACGGGGTTTCTGGATGTCGACTACGTGGCGCTCCTCCGCGACACCGACATCGAGCTTCCAGGGCTTGCGCAGATCATCGTTGTGCGAGGGGACGCGCCGGAAGGCACGCTCAGCTACCAAGAGTTCCTCGATCGAGCATCGGAGGTGTCGGAGACCGCCGCGAAAGAACGCGCAGCGACGCTCGGCCCCGACGACCTCGCAGATATCCTCTTCACCTCGGGCACCACGGGCAAGCCCAAAGGCGCGATGTGCACACACGCACAGAACCTACGCGTGTACGACCAATGGAGCTCGATCATCGGTCTTCGCGAAGGTGACCGATATCTCGTCGTGCTGCCGTTCTTTCATAGCTTTGGTTACAAAGCCGGCTGGTTTTCGGCGCTCCTCCGCGGGGCGACGATTTTCCCGGAGCCCGTGTTCGACGTCAACGTCGTGCTTCGGCGCATTCAAGAAGACGCGATCACGATGCTGCCCGGACCGCCCGCGCTCTACCAGTCCCTCTTGCTGCATCCAGATCGTGCGCAGTTCGACATCTCGAGCTTGCGACTCGCGGTAACCGGCGCGGCCGCAATCCCGGTCGAGCTGATCCATCGAATGAAGGACGATCTCGGGTTCGACACCGTGATCACCGCGTATGGTCTCACGGAGAGCTGCGGCGTCGTGACCATGTGCCGGCTCGACGACGATGCCGAAACCATCGCAACTACCAGCGGCCGCGCTATTCCCGACGTCGAGGTCCGCATCATCGATGGCGAGGGCAACCCGGCACCCACCAATGACCCAGGCGAAATCGTCGTCCGCGGATACAACGTCATGAAGGGCTATCTTGACGCCGACGAGGAAACCAAGAAGGCGATCGATGCCGACGGTTGGCTTCACACGGGCGACATCGGCACGATGGACGAACGCGGCAACATCAAGATCACTGACAGGCTGAAAGACATGTTCATCGTCGGCGGCTTCAATGCGTATCCCGCCGAGATCGAAAATACATTGCTGCAGATGCCGGGTATCGGTGAGGTCGCCGTGATCGGTGTGCCGGATGAACGGCTTGGCGAAGTGGGAATGGCATTCGTTGTGGCAGCGCCCGGTCAGTCGCTCGTATCGGATGCGGTGATCGCGTGGAGCAGAAAGAACATGGCAAATTTCAAGGTGCCGCGGCGCGTCGAGGTCCTCGATGCGCTACCCCGCAACGCCACCGGCAAGGTCGTGAAGTTCGAGCTTCGGGAGCGCGTCGGTGCCTGACTTTCCCGAGGGCGTTGCGCTCGTCGTCGGCGGGAGTGGTGGGATCGGAAGCGCGATCGCGCGCGGCTTTGGAGCCGCAGGGGTCACCCTCGCAATCACATATCGCCACAACAAGGAAGTCGCCGACGAGGTAGCCGGCGAGATCCGAGGCGGCGGCGGCGCTTGCTCCGTGCATCAGGTGGCGCTCGGAGACTTGGACTCGGTGAAAGCTTGCCTCGACCAGCTCGTCGAAGAGCACGGGAAGATTCACACCATCGCGCACGCGGCCGGCACACACATCGATCAGCCGTACGTCAGTCAAGTCACGCCGGAACAGTGGCGGAACACGATGGACTGGGATGTGAACGGGTTCTTCCACGTGGCTCACGCAGCCCTTCCCCACCTTCGAAAGAGCCAAGGCTCGATCGTGTTCGTCAGTTCGTCCGGGCTAAAGCGTTTTCCGCCTGGTGATGTGCTGTCTGTGGCGCCGAAGGGGGCAATCGAAGCATTGATGCGTGGCATCGCGCGAGAAGAGGGACGCTACGGTATCCGCGCAAACAACGTAGCCGTGGGCGTTGTCGACGCCGGCATGTTTCCGAAGCTCATCGAGCGCGGTGAGCTCAGCCAGGAATGGATCGATGCGGCCACCCGCAATACACCGTTGCGCCGCTTTGGGACACCCGAAGAAATCGCCGATGCCGCGGTGTTCCTGGCATCTTCCCGAGCGCGCTACATCACGGGTCAAACGCTGTTCGTCGACGGCGGATACACGTTATGAGCCGGTTGGCGGCGGTCGAGGCGCAGCTCCTTGCGCCAGGAGCGCCATTCGAGTTGGCGGAAGAAGAAGTGCTTGGGGAGCGTGTTCGGGTATTCGCCAACCGCGCGCGGTCGCTTCGTGACGTGTTGCTTCGAGCGAGAGAGTTCGCCGGCGCCGAGTACATGGTGTTTCGCGATGGCGAACGGGAGCGGCGGTACACGTTCGGCGATCACGAAAAGCTCGTCGCGAGCGCAGCGGCTGCGTTGAGCGACCAGTTCGACATCGGCCCCGGCGACCGCGTGGCCATCCTCGCGGCGAACTGCCCGGAATGGATCATCTCGTTTTGGGCAACCGTGAGCCTCGGAGCGATTTGTGCCGGATTGAATGGCTGGTGGACCGAGGACGAGATCCGGTACGCGGTTGGACACAGCAAGCCGAAGGTGGTGATCGCGGACCGCAGGCGCGCGGCGCGGATCACTGGCGACCTCGGGGTGCCGCTGCTCGTGGTGGAAGACGAGTTCGATGATCTGCTCGCCGGCTACCCCGCTGCCGAGCTTCCCACGCAGCCGATCGCGGAATACGATCCGGCGATCATCTTGTACACGAGCGGCACGACCGGCCGCGCGAAGGGCGTCGTTCACACCCACGGCAACGTGACGAACATGCTCATGGTCAGCTTCTTTCATGGCGCGCGGCTCATGATGGCCAACCCCAAACAAGCCGAGCTGCCACAGTTGGCCAACAGTATCCTCGTAACGAGCCCGCTCTTCCACGTGTCGGGACTGCACTGCGCGGCGGTGACCGCGTTGGCCGCCGGCGCCAAGACGGTCTGGCCGATGGGGCGCTTCGACCCCGAGACGACGCTCGGGTTGATCGAACGCGAAAAGGTCACGGGTTGGGGATACACGGCAACCGTACTTCATCGGCTGATCGGCCATGCCGAAGCCGGCCACTACGACCTGAGCTCGTTTCGCTCCGTCGGGGGTGGTGGGTCGCCGATTCCTGCGCCGTTGATCGAGAAAGCAAAGGCGCTCTTTCCGCAATGCAGCCACACGATGGGCGTGGGGTACGGCCTAACCGAAGGCACGGCGTTTGCGACACTGAACGCCGGCGAGGAGCTGACCGACGATCCTGCGTCGGTTGGCCGGCCGGTACCCGTCGTCGAGGTCGAGATTCGGGACGATCGGGGGCGGTCCGTCGGGGAAGGCGAGGAAGGCGAAATCCATCTGCGCGGTCCCCTGGTCATGCGCGAGTATTGGGACGACGCGGAAGCCACCACCGCCGCGATCAAGCCGGGGCGCTGGCTCAACACGGGCGACGTGGGCCGGCTGCACAACGGCAAGCTCTACATCGCTTCGCGTAAGCGCGACTTGATCTTGCGTGGCGGTGAGAACGTATATCCTTTCGAGATCGAACAACGTCTCGAGGCGCACCCCGCCATCGAGGAGGCGGCGGTGATCGGGGTCGACCACGCAGAGCTGGGCCAAGAGGTCAAAGCGGTCATCGTGTTCGAGACGGACCAGGAGGTCGCGCCCGAAGCGCTGCAACGCTGGGTCGCCGATGCGCTTGCGTACTACAAGGTGCCAAGCCTGTGGGAGACTCGAAAAGAGCCTCTGCCCCGCAACGCGACGGGAAAGGTGCTAAAGAACGCCCTGCGCGATACGCAGGATTCGATGTTCATCGAGGAGTAAGTCATGCCCGAAGCCGTAATCGTTTCAACCGCACGGACTCCGATCGGCCGCGCTTTCAAGGGGTCGCTCATCGAAATGCGCCCCGACGACCTCGCCGCAATTGCAGTGAAGGCGGCTTTGGCGAAGGTCCCCAATCTCGACCCGTCGACTATCGAAGACTTGATGATCGGGTGCGCACAGCCGGCCGGCGAGCACGGGTACAACATGGGCCGCGTCGTCAGCTTGCTCTCGGGTCTCGACTCCCCAGGCACGACGGTCAACCGTTACTGCTCGTCTTCACTGCAAACGATCCGCATGGCAGCCCATGCGATCAAGGCCGGCGAAGGGGATGTATTCGTGGCAGCCGGTGTGGAGTGCGTCAGCCGCTTTGGCCTCGGGAAGTCCGACGGCATGGACAACACCAAGAACCCGAAATTCACCGAAGCCGAAGAGCGCATGGCGAAATTGATGACACCCGATGGCGGCAAGTGGGATCCAGCCGGCGGCCTGGCGAACGTCTACATCACGATGCTTCAGACGGCAGAGAACGTCGCGCAGTACATGGCCGTGTCCCGCCAGGATCAAGACGAGTTCGCAGCGCTTTCTCAGCAGCGCGCGGAAGCCGCGCAGAAGTCCGGCCACTTCGCCGAGGAGATCACCCCGGTCACCACGCCAAGCGGCAACGTCGTCGACACCGACGACTGCCCGCGCCACGGCACGACCGCGGAAAAGCTCGCAGGTCTCAAGCCGGTTCTCCTCGGACAGATGGGCGAAAGGGCCACCGTGACCGCCGGTAACGCTTGTCCGCTCAACGACGGTGCCGCGGCCGTGATCGTGATGAGTGACACTCGCGCCAAAGAGCTCGGCATCACCCCACTGGCGCGCGTCGTCTCGACTGGCGTCTCCGCGCTCAACCCGGAGATCATGGGCCTCGGTCCCATCGACGCGACCAAGCAAGCTCTCGGGCGCGCCGGCCTCACCATCAAAGACATCGACCTGGTAGAAATCAACGAGGCCTTCGCCGCTCAGGTCATTCCCTCCGCGCGTGAGCTCGGCATCCCGGTCGACAAGCTCAACGTGAACGGCGGCGCCATCGCGCTGGGTCACCCCTTCGGCCAAACCGGAGCCCGCATCATGACCACGCTAATCCACAACCTGCAATCGCGCGACGGCCGCTACGGCGTCGAGACGATGTGCGTGGGCGGCGGCCAGGGCATGGCAGCCGTGATCGAACGCCTGGGCTGAACGGCACGAGGATTGATGGCCGTGAAGGGCTATGCATGGAGCCCTTGAGGACAGAGCGCTTCGACATTGAAGGCAAGGCCTTTTGGCGCTTGGCAGCAGCCTGCATCGCGGTACTCGTGCCGTTGAACTGGAGTTGGTACGCCTGGGGTCGTGAGGTTCCCGGCTCGCTGGCGCTCTACATCGTCGCCGGCAGCATGGTGTACTTCGGGTTGCTGAGGTGGCTGACCGGCATCCGCTTTTCGGACCTGTCCTACGAAGCCCGCTTCATGGTCATCAGCGCGATGGTATTGCTGATCGTGTTCTTGGGCTTCGGTCGCTCCGATACCTATCACCGCCTCTTCCAACAGTTCGTTCCCAAGGACGCGCGTACCCCGCTTCTCGGCTTCGCGTACTTCGCGACCTGCAGCGTGTTGTTGCGCCTCGTCATTCCTTACCTACTCGTCCGCTTCAAGCTACGACGGCCGCCGCGTGAATACGGATATGTCCTGCGCGGTGGAACTCGAATGCGCTGGGTCTACTTCGCGTTGTTCATCGTGATGGTGCCGCTGGTCATCGGGGCGTCGACCCTGCCCGACTTCCAGTCGAGCTATCCGCAAACGAGAGGTTTGATCACCGGCAACGAGATCTCCCTCCGCCTGTTCATCCTTTACAACGCTGCCTACTTCATGATGTTTCTCTCAGGCGAGAGCTTCTGGCGCGGCTACATGACATTTGGGTTGGGCCGTGATCTGGACATTGCCGCGCTTCCGTGGATGGTGATGATGTACAGCATCGGGCACTACGCAAAGCCAATCCTCGAAGTGAACGGCTCGATCATCGCTGGCTTCGTCCTGGGATACCTCGCGCTGCGACATCGATCTTTCTTTCTGGGCGCTCTGCTCCACTGGTCGATCGCGCTGACCATGGACCTGGCGGTGCTCTACCAACGCGGCGTCATGTGGAACTGAGTCCTGCACACGACTGACGCACCGGAGGACGGGTCACCTTGCAGAAAATGAAACATGTTTCAGTCTTGGACGGCGTGGCGGAAGGTTGGGAATGACTGGCATTTGTGAGGGACGGGTCGTGATCGTAACGGGTGCGGGGCGTGGCATCGGCCGCGAGCATGCCCTCGAGCTTGCGCGGCAAGGCGCGAAAGTCGTCGTCAACGACCTCGGCGTGAGCAACAGCGGCGAAGGCGGGGGCCACGGGCCTGCGGACGAAGTCGTTCAAGCGATTCGCGACATGGGCGGTGAGGCCGTTTCCAACGGCGCAGATGTTGCTGACTGGGAACAAACCGAGGCGCTCGTGCGGCAAGCGATCGAAGAGTTCGGCCGACTCGATGCCGTCGTCAACAACGCGGGATTCGTACGCGACCGAATGTTCGTGAGCTGCAGCGAAGAGGAGTGGGATGCCGTCATTCGCGTGCACCTCAAAGGGCACTTTTGTGTCGCGCGCCATGCGGCGGCGTACTGGCGTGCACAGATGAAAGCCGGAGAACAGGTCGACGCCCGCATCATCAACACCAGTTCGGGAGCCGGAGTGCTCGGAAGCGTGGGCCAGTCGAGTTACTCCTCCGCGAAGGCCGGCATCGCGACCCTGACCCTGGTGCAGGCCGCAGAGCTGGGACGATACGGCATCACCGCGAACGCGATTTGCCCGATCGCGCGTACGCGCATGACCGAAGGGGCCTTTGCCGACGCAATGAAGGCGCCAGACCAAGGCTTCGACGAAAACGATCCGGCCAATGTCTCGCCGTTCGTCGCGTGGCTCGCCAGCTCGCAGTCGCGCGAGGTGACCGGACGTGTGTGGGAGGTCTTTGGCGGCACGATCACGGCGTTTGATGGCTACCGGCGCGAACAGACGGTCGACATCGGCAAGCGCTGGGATGCGGCCGAAGTCGGCCCGGCCGTGAAGGACCTGCTCTCGAAGGCGCAGCCTCTCGTCAAGGTGTACGGGACATGAGTAGCCCTCTCGACTTCAGTGGCCACGTAGTCCTAATCACGGGTGGAAGCCGCGGGATCGGCCGAGGCATCGCCGAAACGTTCCTCGCCGCTGGCGCGGACGTGGCAGTGTGCGGCCGCAATGAGCCCGATGAGCTCGCGAACGCCGACGGCAAGAGCGCGATCTTCGTCGCCGCCGACGTGCGCGACGCCGAGCAGGTCGAGAAGATGGTCAATGAAGTGGTCGAGCGCCTAGGCCGTCTCGATGTGCTGGTGAACAACGCGGGCGGAGCACCCTTTGCCGAAGCAGCCACCGTGTCACCGAGCTTTTCTGAAAAGATCATTCAGTTGAATCTCACCGCCGCGCTTCATTGTGCCCAACAGGCCAACCGCGTGATGCAGGGCCAGGACTCAGGCGGATCGATCATCAACATCGCTAGCGTGTCTGGGGTGCGCCCTTCCCCCGGAACCGCTGCGTACGGCGCCGCCAAAGCGGGGCTGATCAACCTCAGCGGAACGTTGGCCATCGAATGGGGCCCCAAGGTCCGCGTGAACGTCATCTCGGCCAGCATGATCCTCACCGAGCAAGCCCATCTTCACTACGGGGACGATGAGGGCATCGCGCGCGTCGCGGAAACCGTGCCTCTCAAGCGCCTCGGAACACCCGACGACATCGCAGGTGCATGCCTGTACTTTGCTTCGCCGCTCGCGTCCTACGTCAGCGGGGCTAATCTGCTACTTCATGGCGGCGGGGAAACACCTGCGTTCCTATCGGCCGCCACGGTCAATCGAGGAGAGTGAGCCGGTGGAGTTTGCGTTCTCGGAGGATCAGGACGAGCTGAGGAGGACCGCGCGCCGGTTCTTGGAGGTCGCATCGTCGGAGGAGCGCGTTCGGGCCGCAATGGACACCGAGCAAGGCTACGACTCTGCGACATGGGAGCAGCTATCAGAGGAGCTCGCGTGGACGGCGCTCACCATCCCCGAAGAGTACGGCGGGCTTGGCATGAGCTACCTCGACCTGCATCCGCTGATGGAAGAGATGGGCCGGGCGCTCTTGTGCTCGCCGTTCTTTTCGACGATTTGCTTGGGTGCCAACGCGCTCTTGCTTGGTGGTAGCGATCCGCAGAAGGAGCGCCACTTGCCGGGCATCGCCGCGGGGGAGACGACTGCGACGTTGGCGTACGCCGAAAAGAACAATCGGATGGACGCCGAGGGTGTCGAGGCGACGTACGCGCGCAGCGGTGCCGGCTACGTCTTGAGTGGCAGCAAGAGCTACGTTCTCGACGGGCACACCGCCGATCTCCTCATCGTTGCGGCACGCTCCAAGAACAGTAAGGGCGCCGACGCCGTGAGCCTGTTCCTGGTGCCGGGCGACGCGGAGGGGTTGAAGCGTGCTTGGCTCCCGACGATGGATCAGACGCGGCGATTGGCGTCCGTCGAACTGCGTGATCTGCTCGTTCCGCCCGATGCCCTTCTCGGCGAAGAGGGACAGGGCTGGGAGCTTTGCGAACGGACCTTGGATCTCGCTAGGATCGCCCTTGCGGCCGAGCAAGTGGGTGCCGCCGAGATGTGCCTCGACATGTCGGTCGACTACGCGAAGGTGCGCCAACAGTTTGGCCGGCCGATCGGCTCGTTCCAGGCGATCAAACACAAGTGCGCCGATATGCTGATGATGGTCGAGTCAGCACGATCGGCGGCTTTCTATGCAAGCGCGCTCGCTGGGCAGGGCGAACCCGACCTCCAAGAGGCGGCGTCGAGCGCCAAGGTGTTCTGCTCGGACACCTTCTTTCACTGCGCCGCCGAAAACATTCAGATCCACGGCGGCATCGGTGGGTTTGTAGTGGATCTGCAACTAACCAAAGAGGAAGAGGCATTCCGCCAGGAAGCTCGCGCGTGGTTGCAGGAGCAACTCAACGGCCCGTTCAAAGATCTCCAAGGCCGCGGTGCCTCGGGGGACCAAGACACGTACATCGAAGAGCGAGTCGCCTGGAGCAAGACCATGGGCGCCGCTGGGTGGAACTGCATCGGCTGGCCGAAGGAGCTTGGAGGACGCGGTTGCAGCATCAAGGAGGAAGCGGTCTTCAACGAGGAGTACGTCCGGGCAAACGGCCCCGGCAACGTCGGGCACATCGGTGAGACGCTTCTCGGCCCTACGCTGATCCACTTTGGATCAGTCGAACAGCAGAAGCGCTTCTTGCCGCCGATCGTTTCTGGCGACGAAATTTGGTGTCAAGGCTACTCGGAGCCGGGCGCGGGGTCTGACCTCGCCAACGTCCAAACGAAGGCCACGCTGGTCGGCGACGACTGGATCATCGAGGGGCAGAAGATCTGGACGTCTGGTGCCGAGTACTCGGACTGGTGCTTCGTGCTGTGCCGCACCGACTCCGAAGCGCCGAAGCACCGGGGAATTAGCTACATCCTGGTTCCGATGAAGCAGGACGGCATCGAGGTGCGGCCAATCAGGCAGATGGGCGGGAGCGCCGAATTCGCCGAGGTCTTCTTCGACGGGGCAAAGGCTCACAAGGACCACGTGGTCGGCGGCATCAACAATGGCTGGAAGGTGGCGATGGGCACCCTCGCGTTCGAGCGCGGAGCGTCGACGCTCGGGCAGCAGTATCTGTTCCAAAAAGAGTTCGAGCAGGTCGTCGCCGTCGCCAAGCGCACCGGCGCTGCAAGTGATCCGGTCTTTCGGCAGCGAATTGCAGACGCCGGCATCGGCCTCAAGATCATGCGCGTCAACGCGCTCCGCATGCTGGAGCACGAAGGCGCCGACCTGAACCGTGAAGCGCTGATTAGCAAGCTCTACTGGTCGAACTGGCACCGCGACCTCGGCAAGTTGGCCATGGACCTGCTTGGCCCAGAGGCCGAGCTCATCGATAGCGCGCCCTATGAGCTAACCAGCATGCAGAAGTGGTATCTCTTTGCACGGGCAGACACGATTTACGCCGGCTCGAACCAAATTCAACGAAACATCATCGGCGAACGAGGACTCGGGCTGCCGAAGGAGCCGCGATGACCAAGCAACCCACGTACGTCAGCGGGCACAAGCTGCTCGAAGGCAAAACCGTCCTCGTCACCGCAGCCGCGGGCACAGGCATCGGATTCGCAACCGCCGTTCGGTGCGCGGAAGAAGGCGCTTCGGGGCTCGTGATCAGCGACATTCATGAGCGGCGCTTAGGAGAAGCTGCCGACAAGATCGAGGCGGAAACCGGCGTGCGGCCCGAGACCGTCATGTGCAACGTCACGAAAGAAGACGAAGTGCAAGCGATGTTCGAGCTCGCCACCGAGAAGATGGGGCACGTCGACATACTGATGAACAACGCTGGGCTTGGCGGCTACGCGAAGATCGTCGACATGACCGACGACCAGTGGAACCTCGTGCTCGACGTCACGCTCAATGGATGCTTTCGCTGCACGCGCGCCGCGATGAAGCACATGATACCCCGCGGCAAAGGCGCGATCGTCAACAACGCCTCGGTGCTCGGCTGGCGCGCCCAAGAAGGGCAATCCCACTACGCCGCGGCGAAGGCAGGCGTCATGGCGTTGACCCGGTGCGCGGCGATCGAAGCCGCCGAGGGCGGCGTCCGCATCAACTGCGTCGCGCCTTCGCTGGCGATGCATCCATTCCTCGAAAAGGTCACGCCGCCCGGCCTTCTCGAAGAGCTCAAGCAGCGCGAGGCGTTCGGTCGCGGTGCCGAGCCATGGGAGATCTCAAACGTCATGGTGTTTCTAGCGAGCGACTACAGCTCGTACATGACTGGTGAGGTGCTTTCGGTTTCGAGCCAGCGCGCCTGACTACGCGTGGCCCTTCCGTGCCTGCCACGCATCGGAAGACCGCAACATGAACCATCGAATGAGCGGCGATAGCATGCGTAGCAGGGGGCGGGTGAAGCGCGACGCTTTGCGCAGCTGCGCGATGAAGGTTTCGAAGCTGGTTCGCTGATAGCCGAGGAGCGCTTGACTCTCATCGGTATCGAGCCAGTCGCAGTAGTACTCGCCGCCGCCATATGCTTCCGGCGGGAAGCGCCCTACCCCGGTTGCATCGAACATCGCACCGTAGAAGTCCCGGAACGTGAGGCGGCAACTCTGTCCGCCACCGATCATCAAGGTCTTCCCGAAGGCTGCTGAGGTCCCGATCGCGCGCACCTGCGCGAGCGCGACATCCTGTGGATGAACCCACTCCATTCGGGTGTCTGGGTTGATGCTGAAGAGAACGCGGAACACGTCCGACGAAAGATCCCCGGCCGCAGCTTTCACACCCACAGACACGCCGATCCGAAAGATCACGTAGGGCAGCCCGGACTGCTGAAGCAGCTGTTCGCACTCGGCCTTGTTCGACGTGTAGTTGTCGGTCGGAACGGTGGGGTCGGCACCGGTCAACGGCGGCCCGCCGGGCACTCTCGGGCCGCAAACCGAAAGGGACGACGCGAAGACGACTACCGGGGGCATCTCCATCCTCATCATCGCGTCGAGGATGTTCTTTGTACCGCCCACGTTGACGGCATACGCCAGGTCCGGACAACTCTCCGAAGCCGGCGCCAGAATGCCGGCGTTATGAATGATCGCGTCGCTCTCTTCGACACACGGGCCGATGTCCTCGGGTGACCGAATATCTCCCCACACGGTCTTCGCCCGACCCGCGAACCTCCGCGCCTCGCGCCGGTTTCGCCGATTCGGCACATCGAACGCGATCACCGAATGCCCCTCTTCAAGAAGGCGCTCCACCCCCTCCTGCCCAAGCCGCCCAAACGCCCCAGTCACCAACACCCGCATCAGCGCAGGCTGCCCTGCACCACCCCCTGCATCAAATTGAAGCACCTTCTCCTTCCTGATAGGCTGCCCCACCTTCAAGAAGGGGACAGTCCCCTTTTTTTGCTCGGAAGCCTTCGGCGGTAGTTTGTCCCACCCCACCACCCCCACGCTATCGCCTAGGGTTAACCCTTATGAAAAGGGGTCTGTCCCCTTCTTATGGAGTTGGTGATGAAGCTTGGGCTGACACTTGGATATGCGGGGCCTCAGTTGAACACGACGGTCGAGGACCTCGTGAACATGGAGAAGATTGGGGAGGTCGAGCGGCTCGGGTACGACTCGATTTGGACTGCGGAGTCGTGGGGCAACGATGCGGTGACGCCGCTTGCCTGGGTTGGGTCACAAACGTCGACCATCAAGCTTGGTACCGCGATCATGCAGCTTCCGGGGCGGTCGCCCGCCAATGCCGCCATGACAGCGATTACGATGGACGCTCTTTCGAAAGGGCGCTTCATCATGGGGCTCGGGACGTCGGGGCCGCAGGTCGTCGAAGGTTGGCATGGGGTGCCCTTCAACAAGACACTCACTTGGCTCCGCGAGTACGTCATCATTGTGAAGCAGATTTTCGCGCGCGAGTCGGCGCTGAAGTTCGAAGGCGAGCGCTATCAGATTCCCTATCGGGGCGAAGGGTCTACCGGCCAAGGCAAGCCGCTCAAGAGCATGGTGCACGGCCGACCCGACATTCCGGTCTACACCGGCTCGATGGCGCCGAAGTCGCAGATGATGTCCGCCGAGCTCGCCGACGGCTGCTTGCTGACCTGCATGCACCCGGACCGCTCCGATGTGCTGATGGAGAACTTCAACCCTGGGTTCAAAAAAGCGGGCAACGGCAAAGGCATCGACAACTTCGACATCGCACCGACCGTCGTGGTCGTCATCGGCGACCCGCCGCACGCCATGATGCCTTGCAAAATGCAGCTCGCGCTCTACATCGGGGGCATGGGCTCGAAGAATAAGAACTTCTATAAGGACTACCTGAGCCGCGTCGGCTTCGAAGAGGCCTGCGAGAAGGTTCAGACGCTGTTCCTCGACGGCAAGCGCAACGAAGCGATCGCCGCCGTCCCGGACGAGATGGTCGATGCCCTGTATCTCGTCGGCTCCAAAGACCGCATTCGCGATCGATTCCAGCGATGGAAAGAGTCGCCGGTCGGAACCCTGATGGTCGGCTCACAGGACATGGATACGCTCCGGTTCGTGGCCGAGCTCAACTCGTGAGGCAGCAATGAAGATTGGAATTGTAGGTGGCACCGGGCGCGAGGGGCGCGGTTTGGGCGTTCGTTGGGCCAAGGCCGGACACGACGTCTTCATCGGCTCTCGCAAGGCCGACAAAGGGGTCGCCAAGGCGGCGGAGTTCTCGGAGGAGTTCGGAGTCGCGCTGCAGGGCGGCGACAACGTGGCTGCGTGCAATCACGCCGATCTGGTCATCGTGACGGTTCCGTATAGCGCGCACCGCCCGACCTTCGAATCGATCAAGGACGCCGTCGGCGGCAAGGTGATCGTGGACATCACGGTACCGATCAAACCGCCTAAGGTCCGTTCGGTGAACCTGCCCGAGGGGCAATCGGCGGCGTTGGAGGCGCAGGCGCTTCTTGGCGAGGGCGTGCGACTCGTGGCGGCCTTGCACCACATCAGCTCGGAGCACTTGAGCGACCCGGAGCACACGTTCGATTGCGACGTGTTGGTCTGCGGCGACGACAAGGAGGCACGCGCTGCCGTCATCGCGCTCATTTCGGACTTGGGCCTTCGCGGCGTCGACGCGGGTGTCCTCAAGAACGCCATTGCCCTCGAATCGCTAACGCCGGTCCTGTTGCACATCAATCGCCGCTACAAAAGCGTCGGCTCCGGCATTCGAATCACGGGCATCCCGGAGACGGAATGAACCATGGCGAGCCAACTCCGGACGACCAGCGCGTCGGCTCGGAGCTTCTGGTTCGCTCCATCGCTGGGGTGCCGACGATCGACTCGGGCGACGATCTGTTCGAGGTAATCGCTGCGAGCCTCGCCCGCGCCGAGACCGAGCTCATCGAAGGAGACGTCGTCGTGATCGCCAGCAAGGTCGTCTCGCGCGCTGAAGGTTGCTTTGTCGACTTGGGAAGCGTCGTTGCGAGCGACGCGGCCAGGCGACTCGGCAAAGAAGTCGACAAGGACCCGCGCCTGGTGGAGCTCATTCTTCGTGAGAGCACGGAGATTTCGCGAAAGACGACCGGCGCGTTGATCGTCCGGCACCGGTTGGGCTTCGTCTCCGCGAACGCCGGCATCGACGCCAGCAACGCGGCGCCTTCCGGCGCACCCGAGGGCAGCGGTCCGTGGGTGCTCATCCTGCCACGCGATCCCGACGCCACAGCGGCATCGCTCCGAGCCAAGCTCGCGGAACGCTTCTCGGCGGAGGTCGGTGTCATCATCACGGACTCCTGGGGCCGGCCATTTCGACGCGGCACCGTAGGCTTTGCAGTCGGCGTGGCGGGCGTGCCTCCGGTCTGGGATCGTCGCGGCGCAGTCGATCGCCACGGCCGTGTGCTCGAAGCCACCGAGTCGGCAGTAGCCGATTCAGTCGCTGCGGCGGCAGACCTAGTGGCTGGCCAGGCCAACGAAGGGCGCCCGCTGACATTGGTCCGGGGGCTTCGCTTCCGACGGACTAACGACTCGTCCGAGGCGTTGCGTCGCGATCCCGAAGACGACTTGTACGCATGACCGCCCACTCTCAGAACAACCTCTCGATCGTCGCACTCGCGGGAGGGGTCGGGGGCGCCCGGCTCGTCGATGGGCTGGACCGCTCTCTCCCCCCGGGGTCACTCACGGTGGTGGTGAATACCGGGGACGACTTCCGACGTTGGGGCCTTCACATCAGCCCGGACCTCGACACGGTGATGTACACGCTCGCGGGCCTCTCACCCGAGGATCGCGGCTGGGGCATTGACGGCGACACCTTCCACGTGCTCGCAGAGGCCAGGCGCCGCGGGGTCGACGAGTGGTTCCAACTCGGCGACCGCGACTTGGTCACGCACCTTTCACGGACAGGCTCGCTTTCCCAGGGTGATTCCCTCACGCGCGTGACTGCCAACCTCTGCAAGACGCTCGGCGTGGTGCGCCCAATCCTGCCGATGACCGACGCACCCCGCCCCACGAGCATCGTGACCCAGGCCGGCGAAGAGTTCGTGTTCCAAGAGTGGCTAGTCAAAGCGCGAGCGGCGCCAGCGGTGAAGGAGGTTCGTCGTCAGGGAACCGATGAACCGAGCCCGGCAGTCCTCGATGCGCTAGATACAGCCGACCTCGTTGTGATTTGTCCGTCGAATCCTTACGTGTCCATCGACCCGATCCTAACGCTGAAGGGCGTAACCGACGCGGTTCGGAACACGAGGACGGTAGCCGTGAGCCCCATCCTCGGCGGGCAAGCGGTGAAAGGCCCGCTCGCGACAATGATTCCGGAAATCTCAGGCTACGCGCCATCTGCGAAGGCGGTCGCCATGCACTACGAGGGCCTCCTCGACGGATACGCGGTGCATCCCGGCGACGCATTCGATGCGCCTTTTCCGATTCTAGAGACAAACACCCTGATCCAATCGAAGGAAGATCGAGTACGCTTCGCTCGCGAGTTGATCGAATTCGCGCGGAGCCTGTGATGAGCCTTTGGGCGCTGATTCCAATCAAGGGATTCGATCGGGGGAAGTCCCGGCTCTCCGAAGTGTTGGCTCCGCTCGAGCGCGCGGAGTTGGCGCGTGACCTGTTCGAACACGTGGTGCAGGTGCTCCGGGCGTCCCCGGCCATCAACGACATCGCAATAGTCAGCGACTCGCCTGAGGCACGGGAGTACGCGGTGCGCTTGGGGATCGTAGCCCTGTCTGACGCCGACGGCAGCCAAGGTCTCGCGGATGTGGTCGACGGCGCACTTCAAGAGTTGGAGCGTCGCGGCGCAACGAGTGTGATGACCTGCATGAGCGACCTGCCCGACTTGACGGTGCAGGACATCGCCAGCGTGGCGCGTCAGCTCGATGAAAGCGATGTCGTGCTCGTCCCGGATCTATTGCAACAAGGCACCAACGTCATTGCGGTGAAACCTGCGACGGGTCTCCCGAGCTGCCTCGGCCACGACGACAGTCTTCATCGTCACTATGCGCGTGCGCGCGAGCTTGGGCTCACGGTCACGGTCCAACTCAGCAGCGGCATGGCATTCGACGTCGACCGGCCGCACGACCTCGAGCGCCTGCGACGCCGCTAACTGCCCGCTGCGAAGCGTTCCATCACCAAACCGAAGAGCCAGGTGGAGACGCGCCTTGGCATGACCCTCATCGTCAGGACCGTGAGCTTGTTGAGGAACCCCGGAATGACCGTCACGCGGCGACCGAGCGTCCGCAAGCTCGTCGCCACGACCGACGTCGGAGTCGCAAACATCAGCCGTGCGAAGGGACCGAAGTTCCGCGTATCGAGACCGGCCACCCCTTGGAACTCCGAGAGGGTCCCTCCCGGGCAAAGCGCTTGCACGTCGACGCCGTAAGGCCGGAGCTCCGCGGCCAGGCCTTCAGCGAAGAGGAGGTCGTAGGCTTTGGTCGCGTTGTAGTTGGCCATCCCGCGCGCGGCGCAGAACGCGTTGACCGACGAGACGAAGATCACCCCGCCCCTACCCCTTTCACGCATCCCCTGCACGATCTCGTGAGTTAGGAGAATGGGCGCGCGGCAGTTCACGTTGATCATCGACTCCTGAACGCTCGGGTCCATGTCGAGGAACGGACCGGCCGAGCCGAAACCCGCGCAGTTGATCAAGAGCCCGACTTCGATGCCGGCAAGTGCCGGCTGCAGGACTTGGACGACGTCGCGGGAGGTGAGGTCTGCCGGCGCCACACGTGCCTCGACGCGATACATGTCCTCGATCATCGAGGCAAGCGCTTCGAGCCGATTGCGACGCCGGGCGACGAGCACCACGTTGATGCCGCGCTCCGCGACCCGACGCGCAAACTCCGCCCCGATCCCCGCCGAAGCACCAGTGATTACAGCCCAAGGTCCGTATCGTTCCGCCAGCTTACTCATGGCCGGGTATCGTACCGCACAAACCAGTGGCGCACAGCCGCTAGCTGACCACACGCAACCCGCGTGGCTCATAGTGGAACCGTGCGTCCCGCGTCAGCGCTTCGTAGGAACCAAACACCTGGTCGGGATCCTGAATCGTGTCGAGCGGCTCCGCGGGATCCTGATCGGATGTATCCCCAAACTCGCGAATCACGCCGTAAGTGGTGCTGCGCTCTACCGGCACCCTGCCGGCATCGCGGATGACCCGGCGCAACGTCGCTGGGGTCATGAGCTGGCCGTGACGAGCACCGGCCGCGGTCGAGATGCTCTCATTCATCAACGTCCCTCCGAGGTCGTTGACGCCGCAACTCAGCAAAAGCTGCGAAGTGCGAAGGCCTTCCTTCACCCAAGATGCCTGCAGATTGGCGATGTCCCGGCCGAGCATGAGGCGGGCCGTCGCGTACAAGCGCAGCACGTCGTCGCCGGTCGGCCCTGGACGCACGCCGGGAACGTTGCTCGTCGCAAACAGAGGCGCCTCTTCGTGAACGAAAGAAAGAGGGACGAACTCGGTGAAGCCCCCGGTCTGTCGCTGGACGCTCCGAAGCAGGTCCAAGTGCCGCATCCGGTCCTCGACCGACTCCACGTGCCCGAACATCATCGTCGATGTGGTCTGAATACCGAGCCCGTGAGCAGCCGTAATCACGTCCAGCCACTCGCTGGTGGTGATTCTCGTGGGGGAAATAGCTTTGCGTAGCCGGTCGTCGAGAACCTCGGCCGACGTGCCAGGGAGCGTCCCCAACCCGGCATCCTTGAGCTCGGCCAAGTACTCGGCATACGAAACACGCTTCAGTGACGCGCCAAACTTCACCTCTTCCGGTGAAAACGCGTGAATGTGAATCTCGGGCGCGGCCTCCTTCACCACACGGCAGAGATCGATGTAGCTATCTCCGGTCAGATTCGGCGAAAGGCCCGCCTGCAGGCACACTTCGGTTGCGCCCATCTCCCATGCTTGCCGCACCCGTCGCGCGATTTCTTCGTGCGGAAGAAAGTACCCCTGCTCTGAACGCACGGTGCGCGCGAACGCGCAGAACTTACAGTTCTTGATGCAGACATTGGTGAAGTTGATGTTGCGGTTGACGACGTAGGTCACCCGATCGCCCACCTGCTGTTGGCGCAGCTCGTCGGCGGCGAGGCACAACGCATGAAGGTCCGTTCCCCGCGCCTCATTCAACGCGATGCCATCGTCGACGCTGACCTCACCGCCGCCGAGGCTTCGCTCCAGGATCGCGCGGACGTCGGGCGATACTCCTTGTAGACAGGTTTCGAGTGCGGTCGTCATGGCGTAGCAAGCTCCGTCTGAAGCTGGTCGATTCGGGGGCGCAACGACGCGTCGACAAAACCCGGCGCATCGAGGTGAGAGGGGTATACCGGGAGTCGCGCTTCGAGTCGAAAGCCTTCGGCGTCACAGGCCTCCCGAAGGCGATCGAGATACGGCCAGGGATGCTGCGGATTGATGTAGTCCGGGCTGACCGGGGAAATGCCGCCGAAGTCGTTGATGCCGGATTGGATGAGCGCCGCGGTCGACGCCGGGTTGAGGTTCGGAGGCGCCTGGACACTGACGTCGTCGTCGAGGATGAGCCGGGCCAGCGCGATCGTGGCGGCGAGATCGTCGGGCGTTGGCTCGGTGGCAAAGCCCATCGGCGTATCGGGATGGGAGCGGAAGTTCTGGACGATGACCTCCCCGATGTGACCGTACTCACGGTGCAAGCGCCGAATGGTGAGGATGGTGTCGACGCGCTCCTCGACAGTCTCTCCGATTCCGATCAACAGCCCCGACGTGAACGGGATGCGCAGCTCCCCGGCCTCGCGCGTCATCTGCATACGCTTGGCCGGCCGCTTATCGGGGGCGCGATGATGCGGCATGCCCTTTTCGCAGAGGCGGTCACTCACGTTCTCGAGCATGAGGCCGAGGCTGACGTTCACTGGCCGCAACGCGATCATGTCCGCTCGTGACAGAATGCCTGCGTTGGTGTGCGGCAGGAGGCCGGCAGCCAAGGCCTCTTCGGCCGCCCAGCGCAGATAGTCGACCGTACGCTCGTGGCCCCACGAACGCAGCAACGTGCGGTAGTCGCGGAAGCCCGTCTCCGGCGTGTCGCCCAAACAGAACAGCGCCTCGATGCACCCCTGCACGCGCGCGCGTTGAAGCCAGGCGCGAATCTCGCCTGGGCTCATGGTCCATTCGCCGGGATCACCCGGCGAGCGCCGGAACGAACAGTAGTCGCACTGGTTGCGACATAGATTCGTGATCGGAAGGAACACCTTCGGAGAAAAGGTGAGGGTCTTGCCCCACACTCGATCGCGCCGTGTACGCGCGGCTTCGCAGAGCGCGCCCGTGGCAAGCCCGCTCAGGCGGTAGGCACCCTCGTCGGATACCGGCTCGCGACTCGCGTGCTCCAAAATCGGCGGCCTAGAGCTCATTGCATCTTGGCAATAACGGTGTCTACGAACCTGTTCAAGCCGTCGATGCGGCCCTGCAGGCCCCCCCCCACCATGGGAGTCCCGTACATGAGCCACGGGACAGTGATGATGTCGGTGACGCCCGCATCTTCGAGTCGCTTGTAGCCGTCCGCATCCCAGACATCAGTGACCACGGCCTGATACTCCATCGGTAAGTGATCGCGACCGTACTCCTTACGAAACGCCTCGATTTGGGCGATCAGCGCCAGTAGCTTCTTCGACGAAAGCATCGCCGAAGACCAGCCGTCGCCATATTTCGCTGCGCGTCGGAGCCCAGGTTGGGTGTGGCCTCCGATATAAATCGGGATCGGCTCGCTCGGCGCTGGGCTCATCTGAATCTTACCGAAGTCGTAGTGCTCGCCATGGTACTCGACCATTCCGCCGCCCCAAATGAGCCGCAGGATTTCGAGGGACTCGTTCATGCGCTTGCCGCGGGTCTCGAAATCGGTGCCGCACCACTTGAACTCCTCGGGAAGCCATCCAAGCCCGCACCCGAAGCCAAAGCGATTGTTCGAGAGCGCAGCGAGCGAAGCGACTTGCTTTGCGACCATCACCGGATGACGAACGGGCAACTTCACGACGCTCGTGTAAAAGAAAATCGTTTGGGTCGCGGCCGCCATCGCCGCCGCGCCAACGATCGGCTCGATCCACGGGGTCTCACCGTCCCACATGCGGCTGCCGTCCTTTGTGTAGGGGTATGGCTTGCTGACCTCCTCTGAGAAGAAGATCGAGTCGGGCAACACGATGGCATGGTAGCCCAGCTTCTCCGCCTCCCGAGCGACCGGGATGTACTGATCGGGCGGCGCCATGGCGATCGAAACGCTGAATTTCATCCGGCGAACCTTAGCATAGGGGAGAGCTTAGGCTCGGTCTCGAGGGATGCGTGTGCCGATGACGCGCGTCACGTTCAACCAAGCCAACATTCTGGCGGAAAGGAGAGGCTTGCCGGTGCTCATGAACCCGACGCTGATGTCGCGGTCGGGATCGGCCCACCCGAGGATGTTGGTGAAGCCGAGGTGACCGAAGGCGGTTGCGGTGCGCGGACCGAAGAAACCGAAGGTTCGCCCTCCCAGCATGAAGCCCATCGAAAGTGGGATCGGCATCATCAAAACGCGGTCGACTTGTCCGGTCACCTGAGGCTCGGTGGCCCGAGCGACCGTTCGTTGGTCGAAAACGCGGGTGTCTTCGTAGGTGCCCCCGCAAAGCAGTGTTTCGAAGAACCGGGAGATCTCCTCAGGTGTCGCGATGATGTTGCCGGCGGGCACGACTCCCGTCCGAAAACGCGGGTCGTTGCTCAAGTCGACGAGTTCACGCATTGACGCCCCAAAAGCGACCTGCACGAGGTTCTTGTACGGCCACGTCGGCGTCGGCCCAGTGAACGCGTCGACCGCAACTCGATCGAGCTGGTCCGGCGGGACCCCGTAGTTGAAGTGCTTCATCTTCAACGGCTCGCGAATCCTGGTAGTCAAGAAATCTTTGATGTTCTCGCCGGTCACCCGCCGGATGATCTCGGCCAGAATGAACCCACTCGTGACGGCTTGATAAGCTTGCACGCCGCCCGGTCGGTGGGTGGGCTCGAGCTCGCAGAAGGCCTGAACGATCTCCTCGGGCCTCGACAACAGGTCGAGGTTGATCGCCTCTTCCGGCGTCGCCGGAATCCCCGCGCGGTGGGTGAGCACATCCCGAATCGTGATGCTGTGCTTCCGACGCCTTGCGAACTCGGGAATAAACGTCGCGACCGGTTCGTCGACATGCAGCTTGTCCTCTTCCTCCAAGATGTGAATCAGCATGGCGGTGACCGTCTTCGAGCCCGAGAAGAAGTTGTACAGCGTGTCGGGCGTCGCCTTTACCAGAAGCGAACCCTCGGGATCTTGAGGGCTGTTTCCGTGCGAGTGACCGATCGCACGATCGAGGATGATCTCGCCCCTTCGCCGGATGCATAACGCGATGGCCGGGTGAAGACCCGTCTTGTAGAATCTCACGACCGCATCCCAAATCGCTTCGACGTCCTGTGCGGTCAGACCCACCCCGCGCGGATCCGTCTCCCGGTGACTCTTCGTGGTCACCTCTTCCGGATCGAAGGTGCGCACGGTGATGGGAAGCAGATCTCGAAGCCGCGGCCTTTGCATCAAGCGCCTCGCTGGTACCCGAGATTCGGTTGCAACCAGCGCTCGGCCTCCGCAACGGTCATGTTCTTGCGCCGCGCGTAGTCCTCGACCTGCTCGCGGTCGAGGGGGCCAACGGCAAAATAGCGGGCCTTCGGGTGCCCCAGGTAAATGCCGCTGACGCTTGCACCCGAGTCCCACAAGGTCGCCTTCTCGGTGTGGTCGGGGCAAGCGGGGTAGCCGAATGCCGGCCTGATGCCGCGGTACTTCTCGCCGATGAGATCTTCGCTATTGAAGCTCTCTTCGGGCTCATAGCCCCACTCGCGGCGTGCTCGCTCGTGCAGCAGCTCTGCGAATGCCTCCGCTAGACGGTCGGCGAGCGCCTTGACCATGATGGCGTTGTAGTCGTCGTGCTCCTGCTCGAAGCCGCGTGCAAGTTCATCGGCGCCGATCCCCGTCGTGACCGCGAAGGCGCCGATATGGTCCTCGATCCCTGCGCCAACCGGCGCCACAAAATCGGAAAGGCAGAAATACGGCTGCTCGTTCGGCTTGACGGCCTGTTGACGGAGCATGTGGAACCGAAGGCGCTCGCGGCTCCGCTTCTCATCGGTCCACACGACGATGTCGTCGCCGTCCTGATTCGCAGGCCAAAATCCGTACACGGCACGCGGCGTGAGGAGCTTCTCGGCGATGATTCGATCGAGCAGAGTGCGGCCGTGGTCGTAGAGCTCTCGCGCGGCGGCGCCGTAGCGCTCGTGGTCGAGGATCTTCGGGAACTTCCCCTTGAGGTCCCACGCAGAAAAGAAGAAAGTCCAGTCGATGTACTTGGCGATCTCGTCGAGGCCAATGTCATCGACGATCTGCGCCCCCTTGAAGGCCGGCATGGGCGCATCTGTGCTTCGCCACTCGATGGGCGCTGCGTTCTCCCGTGCAATGGCAAGTGAAACCAACTCGCGGTTCTGTCGGTGCTCGAACAACTTCCGCGACTTCTCCTGCTCGCTGCGGTTCCGCGCGTCGAGCTCGACCCGGCGCTCGGGGCTCAAGAGCGCGGACACGACGTTGACCACGCGGGACGCATCGAGAACGTGCACGGTGCTGCCCTCATACGCTGGCGCAATCTTAACGGCGGTGTGCGCCCGGCTGGTCGTCGCGCCGCCCACCAACAGCGGGACTTCGATCCCGCGCCGTTGCATCTCTGAAGCGACGTAGACCATCTCGTCGAGCGAGGGCGTGATGAGCCCGCTCAAACCGACGATGTCGCACTTCTCGGCCACCGCGGTGTCGAGGATCTTCTCGGCTTGAACCATGACGCCCAGGTCTACCACTTCGTAGTTGTTGCAACCAAGGACGACGCCGACAATGTTCTTGCCGATGTCGTGCACGTCACCCTTCACGGTAGCGAGCAGAATCTTGCCCCGCGCAGCCCTCTCGGACTTCTCGTCTTCCATGAACGGCTCGAGATGCGCGACAGACTTCTTCATGACCCGGGCGCTCTTCACGACCTGCGGGAGGAACATCTTGCCGGACCCAAAGAGATCGCCGACCACCCCCATTGCGTCCATCAGGGGGCCTTCGATGACGTCCAGCGGGCGCGCGTACTTCAGGCGTGCTTCCTCGGTGTCTTCAACCACGAAGTCGACCACGCCGTTCACCAATGCGTACGAGAGCCGCTCCTCCACCGGCGCCTCGCGCCAAGTGAGGTCGTGTTTCTGCCTCTTTCCCTTGCCCTTAACGGTCTCGGCCAACGTGACTAGTCGCTCGGTCGCGTCGGCGCGACGGTCGAAGATGACGTCTTCGACATGCTCCAGGAGATCCTTGGGAACCTGTTCGTAAACCTCGAGCTGGCCTGCATTGACGATGCCCATGTCCATTCCGGCAGCTATCGCATGGTATAAGAACGCCGAGTGCATGGCCTCTCGCACGCGGTTGTTGCCGCGGAACGAAAAGCTGAGGTTGCTCACTCCGCCGCTGACGAGCGCTCCGGGGCAGCGCTCCTTGATCTGCTTCGTCGCCTCGATGAAGTTGATCGCGTACTGGTTGTGCTCCTCGATTCCGGTGGCGACGGCGAAGACGTTGGGGTCGAATACGATGTCGGTCGGCGCGAAACCTGCTTCTTCGACGAGTATTCGGTACGCACGCGCGCAGATTTCGACCTTTCGCTCGATCGTGTCGGCCTGCCCCTCTTCGTCGAAGGCCATCACGACGGCGCCGGCGCCGTAGCGGCGCACATGCCGAGCCTTCTCGAGGAACTCCGCCTCGCCCTCTTTCAAGCTGATCGAGTTGACCAATGCTTTACCCTGCACACACTTCAGCCCCGCTTCGAGAACACTCCACTTCGAGCTATCGATCATGATCGGAACGCGTGAAATCTCCGGCTCGGCGCCAATCAGATTCAGGAACCGGGTCATCGCTTGCTCGGAGTCGAGCATGCCTTCGTCCATGTTCACGTCGATGATGTTTGCGCCGCTGCGCACCTGCTGAAAGGCAACGGAAACTGCTTCCGGATAGTCGCCTTCGGTGATCAGCTTTCGGAACTTGGCAGAGCCGGTGACGTTGGTCCGTTCGCCCACCATGATGAAGTTCGTCTCGGGCCGAATGACGAGCGGTTCGAGCCCGCTGAGGCGCGGATAGTGGCTCTCGCGCTCGGGCGTCGGGCGCGGCGGCACGTCGCGAACCGCCTCGGTGATCGCGCGTATGTGGTCTGGCGTCGTGCCGCAACAGCCACCGATGATGTTGATCATACCGTCGGCCGCAAACCCATGCAGCAACTCGGCCATCTGCTCCGGGGTTTGGTCGTAGGTGCCAAATGCGTTGGGAAGCCCCGCGTTGGGATAGCAATGCACATAGCAATCGGCGATCCCCGAAAGCTCCTTCAGGAATGGGCGCATCTCCTGCGCGCCTAGCGAACAGTTGATCCCCACCGCCAACGGCTGAGCATGTTCGATCGAAATGTAGAACGCCTCGACGGTCTGGCCAGACAAGGTGCGGCCGCTCTTGTCCACGATGGTGACCGAAATCACGATCGGAAGACGGACGCCCTTCTCTGTAAAGACGTCATCGACAGCACAGAGCGCAGCTTTGGCGTTGAGCGTATCGAAGATCGTTTCGAGGAGTAGGAGATCGACACCTCCATCGATCAATCCGCGCACCTGTTCTGCGTACGCCTCACGCGCTTCATCGAAGGTGAGCGCTCTGAAGCCTGGGTCATCGACGTCCGGGCTGAGGCTCAAGGTCTTGTTGAGTGGGCCGATCGCGCCCGCCACGAAGCGAGGCTTATCGCTGCGACTGGCGGTGGCCTCTTTAGCGATACGCGCGGCGGCGACGTTGAGATCGTAGACCACGTGCTGCAGGTCGTAGTCGGCCTGCGAGAACGCATTCGCGTTGAACGTGTTGGTTTCGATGATGTCGGCGCCGGCATCGAGGTACTCCTCGTGAATGCGGCGGATCACGTCTGGACGCGTCAGAACGAGCAGGTCGTTGTTCCCCTGCAGGCTTGCCGGATGGTCGCGAAACCGGTCGCCGCGGAAGTCCGCTTCGTCGAGGCCCGCGCGCTGGATCATCGTGCCCATCGCACCGTCGAAGAAAAGGATCCGTTCCTCGATTAGTTGCTTCAGCCGCTCTGTCGTTGCGTCGTCGCTCATGCCCCTCAAACCCCGCCTAAAGGAACTGCCGTAATGACCTGAAAAGGGGGCGCGCGCCCGTGGGAAGCTCGCTAGAACGTCGTGCATCCCGCTCAGTCCTGCCATAATCCTGATGGGTTAAGCTAATATGCGTAGACTGGTGCCGCCGGAATGAACTCGAACAAATTGGCTTTTGGTACGGCGTGGGTTCGCTTCCTCTTGGCGGCGTGCGGGATTTGGCTGGTCCCCCTCCTCTATCCACCAATGGCCGCACACCGTTGGGTGTTCATCGCCTACGCGGGTGTCGCGGTCGTGGAGCAGTTTCTGATCTGGCGCGATATCGCAAACCCCTGGCGCCCCTTCTTGGGCGGCATCCTCGATATGGCGCTGCTTACGTTCATCGTACAGCGAATCGGCTCCTCCCGTACCGTGATCGTCGCGCTCTATTTCGTCTTAGGCATCGTCAACTCC
>JAFDAJ010000434.1 GCA_019313915.1 Deltaproteobacteria bacterium | reverse complement strand
CACGACGAGCGTTCTTTGTCGCTCGTGTCCGTCAGACGGATTCTGCGACACGAACACCGACTGTTCGGTCGGCTCGGTGTGTATCGAGTCGGGATGCAGCAGCGCGGAGGGTTCAGCGATCAAGCAATGTGTTTTTGCGGGCGGCGGCGCCTGCGACACGACGGCGGACTGCCCGACGGGGCGCGAGTGCATGGAAGTTCCGGATGAAGGCAACCGCTGTGTCAAGACCACCTCCGGCTGCGACACCCCTTTCGACTGTGTGCTGGGCTTCTCTTGCGAGGCTGGGAGCTGTGTCGACCGCCGCGTCCCTTGTGATTTTGATCCGGATTGCCCGAAGAACCACACCTGCTTCGGTACGATGAGCTCGAGCTTCTGCATGCGCATCCAACGAGACTGCCTCGAGGAGTTCGACTGCATAGGCCTCGCCCCTCGCTGCGAGGACATCGACGGCGACGGTAATAAAGAATGCGCGGGTGTGTTCGACCCAAATCAGCCCTCGCCGGTTGCCTGCGTGAACTCGGACTGCGGCAATGAGCACCGGTCTGCGAAGCGGCGGGCCCGGGAAGCTGGACCGCGTGCGGACAGTACGGGCTTTGCCTCGCTGACGCGGACTGTGCCGCTGGCTTCAGCTGTCTCGAACTTTGGCCGGACGGTCGGAAGGAATGCGTGCCGAGCGGCGGCAGCTGCTCGAGCTTCAGCGATTGCCCGGTTCAGCAGGTCTGCGCCTCTCCACGCTTAGGGGGCGCGCCGAGTTGTCAGGCGGGGTACCAACCATGAGCAAGATCAACGACGCCAAGCTCTTCGCGGCCAAGAAGTCGGGCATCGCACGCTCGGTGATCGCGTGCACGTTGCTCGCGCTCGCCGTCGGTTGCGGTGACCCCGGAACATCCCCGGTATTCATCGGACCAGGACCTGGCGGCGCCAGTGGTTCGGGCGGCGCTTCCGGCACGGGGGGCACGGTAGGCGCCGGCGGCACGGTAGGCGCCGGCGGCATGGTCGGCACCGGCGGAATCAGCGGTAGCGGCGGAGCCGCGGGCACCGGAGGAACGGGAAGCATCGGGGGCACGGGCGGCGCCGGAGGGTCCCTCGGGCCCTGCGCCACCAATGCGCTTTGTCATACCTGCCCTGACCAGTTCCTCTGTGAGACCGACGGCGACTGCGCGTTTTCTGGCTATGTCTGCGTCGCCTCGGGTTGCGAGACTCACGGTGGCGCGCCGATCAAGCAATGTCAGCCTTCCCGTGGCGGTTCGTGCGTCGACGACAACGACTGCCCCAACGGGACTGACTACGCTTGCATCAAGGTTGGCGCTGGCGGCGATCGCTGCGTCCGGGTCACCGCAGGCTGCAGTCCGGCTACCGAGACTTTCGATTGTCCGCCTGGGTTCTCCTGTGAAAGCGGCGGCTGCGTCGATCGCCGGATGCCTTGCGACAGTTACCTCGACTGTCCGAAAAGCCACCTCTGCACGACCACGACGGTTTCCAGCTATTGCACCCGCACGCACCGAACTTGCCACGAGGACACGGACTGCGGCGGTTTCGCGGCGGCTGGCTCGTTCTGCGCCGACGTCGACAATGACGGGACCAAGGAATGCGTCGGGGCGCTCGATGCTCAGGCGTGTGTCAACGCCGACTGCGGTGGGTCAGCCCCCGTATGTGAAATGGGCGCCGCGCCGACCGCGGCCTCCTGCGGCGACTATGGCCTGTGCCTCAGCAGCAATGACTGTGACACGGATTTTGTGTGCGTAGGCCTTTGGCAGGATGGGCGCCGGGAGTGCGTCCGCACTGGTGGCACCTGCGACCAAGTAACCGATTGCCCGCTGCAGCAAGTCTGCGCGGCTCCCCGAAACGGTGGCTCCCCCAGCTGCCAAGCCGGTAAGGAGGCGATGTGAAACCCCTAGCTCTAACCCCATTCATCCTTTTCGTATTCGCGATTGCGCTGCCGGCTTGCCAAGGAGGCGATCCCGCATCGGTAGGAGCCAGCTATGGAGCCCAGGTGGACCCACCTGCTTCCTGCGGCAACGG
>JAFDAJ010000182.1 GCA_019313915.1 Deltaproteobacteria bacterium | reverse complement strand
CCGGCGGAAAAATTCTTCACAAAGCTCTGCCGAGCACTGGAGATGGACTGGGACAAGGAAGAGCGCTTCAGCACCATCGACGCGCGCCTCGAGAATGAAGACGCCCTCGATGAAGCGGTTGCGGACCGCACCCGCCAGTTCACCCGCGAACAACTGGTCGAAAAGCTGATCGCGGCAGACGTGCTCACAGCGCCTATTAACGACGTGGAGGAGGTGGTGAAAGATCCGCAGATCCAGCACAACAACATGATCGTCACCACCGACCACCCCACCCTCGGTCCGGTGGATGTCACCGGGGTCCCGATCCGGTTTTACGACACCCCGGGCAGCATCCGGCGCCACCCGCCCCTGCTTGGGGAACACACACGGGAAATTCTACAAGAGGTGGGATACAGCCCCGAGGACATCGATGCGCTTGCCGCGCAAGGGCTCGTGGCGGATCATGCCGAAATCATGCGCCTGAAAGCCGAACGACGTGCCCGCAAGAAGGCCACCTGATAGGGGCCATCCTCCATGGTGTTAGACCCACACCATCCACTGAAGGGACGTCGCTTTGACTGTCCCGACACCGGTCTGGCTGGCGCCTACACCGCTCGACTGCTGCAATCCCTTGGCGGCCTCATCGCCGACCCTCCGCATCTCTCCGCTCCGTTGGATGCAGCGTTGGACTGGGCCGCATCCGGATTGATGCCCCTGACCGGGGATCCCTCGGGCCCACCCCAACAAGGCCCAGCGGCCCTCCCCACCACGGCGCGAGGCGCCTTGGATGCCTTTCGTCTCGTGGCGGGCAGCGACATCTTGGCCGGGCGCTCCGGTGCTTCGCTCCTGAGTGAGCGGGCCGCGCTTTTGGGCCTGACGCGCAGGGGACCGGTCTCCGCCAACGGAAGCTGTCGCCTGCTCCCGGCAAAAGATGGTTGGGTTGCCCTCAATCTGGCCCGCGCTGAAGACTGGGACCTGCTGCCCGCCCTGTTTGAAACCGATCAGGCGGTCCTGAGCCAGGACGAGCTCTCCGACCATGTTTCCCGCTCGTCCGCAGAACGCCTTGTGGATCGCGGCCGGCTGATGGGCCTGCCCGTGGCCTTGATCGGAGAGACGATTCGAAAAGAGTTGGCCTGGTACCGCCTTGCTGAGCACGGCCCCTCCGCCTCGGTTCCCAGACCTTCAGGAACGACTCCCCTGGTCGTGGATTTGTCCTCCCTTTGGGCAGGCCCCCTTGCAACTTACTTGTTGCAACAGGCGGGCGCCCGCGTCATCAAAGTGGAAAGCACCACCCGCCCGGACGGGGCGCGAGCAGGTGCTCCGGCCTTTTTTGATCTGCTGAGCTGCGGCAAGGAGAGCGTATCGCTGGACCTGACCAGCAGCAAGGGCGACATCGTCATAGAAGCCTCCCGCCCCCGCGCCCTGGCCCACATGGGCATTGACGCCGAGGCTCTAATCAAAAGCACGCCCGGACGAGTATGGGTCAGCATCACGGGTTACGGACGTGGTGAGCCGGAATCCCACTGGGTGGCCTGGGGGGATGATGCCGCTGTTGCGGCCGGGGCTTTCGGCGGCACTTTGGACGCGCCGGTTTTCTGCGGTGACGCCCTTGCCGATCCCCTGACGGGACTTCACGCGGCTGTGGCGGCGCTGGCCTTCTGGCAAGGCGGACAGAGCGTCTTGCTCGATCTTTCCCTTCGCGAGGTTACCGCCAACGCGCTCGATTTCGCGCCTCATGTTCCCAAGGGATCGGTATTCCGTCAGGACAACGGCTGGTACATGACGGTGGAAGGGCACACGACCGCCGTGATGAAGCCTGAGGGACGCACGGCGCAGAGCTCAGCTGCCACGCTGGGGGCACAGACCCGGTCCGTTCTTGAAGAGTTTGATATCCCATGCTGATCGTGAACGCCGAGATAGACGGGCGCTGCGGGCAGGATGTGCGCTCCCTCGAGGGCATCATTCAGGAGATCGGACCGGACCTTCCCCTCCATCCCGGGGAAGACGTCTTTGATGCGCGGGGCGGGGCCTTACTGCCTGGCCTAAACGACCATCACATGCACCTCTTTGCCCTGGCCGCGGCGGAGAGCTCCGTTCGGTGCGGCCCACCAGAGGTCGCCAACGAAGAGGAGTTGGCAGCGGCCCTTGCCCTGCCCGGCAGCGGCTGGCTGCGCGGCATCGGCTACCACCCCTCGGTCGCCGGGGACTTGACCCGGGATGACCTGGACAGATGGGTGCCCGACAGGCCCGTCCGCATAGAGCACCGCAGTGGCAAGATGTGGATGGTCAACTCCCCCGCTGCGGCGCAACTGAGACTGGACGAAGAGCCCGACATTCCCGGTATTGAGCGGGACGCCGGAGGTCGGCCCACCGGAAGGCTCTTCAGACTAGGTGACTGGATCCGGTCCCGGCTGGGCACCCGCACGTTTCCCGACCTTTCGGCCGTTTCCCTCCGGCTTGCGGGATACGGTGTCACTGGGGTGAGCGACGCGAACCCCACCATCGCGGGGGACGCTGTTCATGAGCTGGCCCGCAACCACTCTGCTGGCGCGCTTCTTCAGCGCGTGCAGGTAATGGGCGGGTTGGATGTGCGCGTTCCCGCAGAGGGTCTGGTCAACCTCGGCCCCGTCAAGCTGCATCTGGATGAAGACCGGCTCCCGGATTTTGATCAGTTGGTGAGCAAGATGGCGAGAGCGCACGGCAACGGTCGCCCTGTTGCCCTCCACTGTGTGACACGAACCGAATTGATCTTTGCCCTCACGGCGCTTCAGGAAGCGGGTCCCCTTCCCGGTGACCGGATCGAGCACGCGTCCCTGACCCCGGACGCGTCCCTCACCCTCATGCAGCAAACGGGTGTGACCGTCGTCACCCAGCCGGGCTTTGTGTTTGAGCGCGGCGACCAGTACCTAAGCGACGTAGCGAGCGAAGAGCAGCCCCTGCTGTACCGGTGCCGGAGCTTCCTACGCCACGGAATTCCTTTGGGCGGCAGCACCGATACCCCTTACGGCCTCCCGGATCCCTGGGGTGCCATGCGGGCCGCTGTCCATCGCCGGACGGCGACAGGGAGCAGGCTAGGCCAAGACGAGACCCTTTCCCCGGAAGAAGCCCTGGCCCTTTTCACCTCTCCGCTGGAAGCTCCCGGCGCTCCGCCCCGACGGGTGGAAGTAGGGGCGGTTGCGGACCTGTGCTTGCTCTCCCGCCGGTGGAAGGAAGCGAGAACGCGGCTTCTTGCCAGTGATGTTGCGGCCACCTTTCGGGACGGCCAACGCATCTTTGCCCGCTGAGCTACTGCGCTCGTGGCTCGATCGCCTGGCAAATAAAGTCCGCCGCTTGCAACAACCCATTCTGCAGCGGAAACTCGGCGTCTTCCATCCAGCGGTTGAACGCAACGTTCAGCGCGCCGAGGACCATCTCTGCCAAAAAGCGCGCATCGAAATCGGTACGAACCTCACCTGCTGCCTGGCCCTCGCGGACGATTCTCGCGAAGGGCTCGTAGACCGACGCAAGGTGAGGCGCCACCTGATGCTGACGGATTTGGGTGCGTACGAGTTCCAGTAGAACGTCCCGGGCCAAGCCCTCGGCCGATGCAATGTCATTGCCCACCGCGTCGGCAAAGCCGCGGATGCGCTCCTGGGCCGACGCTGGCCGCTCGAGCTCCTGGTTGACTAGTGCCTGAAGGTGCTCGGCGATCTCACCGGTCATTTCGTGGAGTACCGCTGATTTATTGGTGAAGTGATTGAAGAAAGTGGCTGGCGCGATGTCGGCCGCTTCCGCGATCTGCGCGATCGTCGTTGCCTCGAAGCCATGGGTCAGAAAGAGCTCCCGGGCTGTTTCGTAGATCTTCTCCCGAAGCGCGGTCTTTCTCGCTTCGCGGCGTCCTGTGGTGTTCTTCTTCACTGGGGGGCTTCGAAACTCGTCCGCAGCGCGATGGGGCCCTTCAGGCGGCATCATTTCGCTGCTGGTGATACCGCTCGACCGCATCGGCGACCTTGATGCCCGAGTCTATCGCCTGTTGCGTGCCGACGCCAACTCCGCCGGCGTCACAACCCACGAAGAACAGGCCCTCGATCGGAGCCTCAATCGAGGGTTTTGACGCACCGCACTGGCCAACGATCTGGCCGAGGCCGATGGTTTCTCCGCCCACCCCCGACAATACTGAATCCCGGGTAGCGGCGGAAACGTTGCGCGTCGTGTAGAAGTCCTTGTTCTCGATCGCCGCCTCGAGCTCGGGGAATACGCCAAACAGCGCTTCTTCGCCAGCGCTCGCCCAAGCCTGCAACTGCTCTTTGGAAAGGTCCGGGTCCGGCGGACAGAAACAGCCCGTCATCAGCATCTGCTTACCCTCCGGCGCGGCGTTGGGATCGTAGTTCGACGGCACTTCGAAATACAGCACACCCTCTCTCGAGCCCTTGCCTGCAGCGGCTTCATCGAGTCGCTGTTGCGTCCATGGGCTTCCGTCGGAAAAGACCACCCCAAAGGGAGCGTCGGTTACTGGTTTGTTGAGAAAGTAGCGATAGCCGATCAACGAATAGGACGGAACGAGCTCTCGAACGCGTTTCGCATAGTCCGCATCGAAGTGTTCATCACCGACGAGCTTGAGCACCGTGGGCTGCAAGCCAGCGTTGCTGATGACGATCGGCGCCTCGAATTGCCCCTTATCGGTTTCGACGCCCGCAACGCTGCCATCCTCGACGATGACCCGACGCACCCGAGCGCCCATCATCACCTCGCTGCCATACCGTCGCACGGCCTCACAGTAGGCCTCGGCCACCTTGCCAAAGCCTCCTTCGCAAAAGACCCCGCCACCGCGGACGAACACCCCTTGCAGGCAGGTGATCGCTTCGGCCGCATCCAGCTTATCGACGGGCACCATGAACATGCCATCGCAGCAGAGGCTCACGATGAAGGCGTACAGAGCGCGGGGTAACTCGGCGCTGCTCAACCAATCGTCGAAGCTCTGGCCTTCGAGCTCGGCGACGTCCTCGGGCTCCATCAAAGCCATGTTGGTGAAGAACTCCAATGTTCGCTCCTGGTGCTCCTCGGGGATACCCAACCAGTTGAAGATGATCTCCGGATCGAGGTGATCGGTATCCGCTTCGGGCATCCGGCTATAGGTTCCGTCGGGACTCTTGTAGAAACTGCCCTGAGTGCCTGGAATCGCGAGGGTCGCCAAATCCGCCACCTCAAGCTCGTCGAGTACTTGCTGATAGAGATTGTCCTCCACCGGCGCGCCGATCACGACCCAAGCGGTATAGGTGTAGCCGTTTTTCGACAAGCTCATCGCCTTTCCGCCCGCATTGGCGTTCTTGTCCAACAGCAAGACCTTCAAGCCGCGTTTGGCCAAGAGTCCTGCGCAAGAGCTGCCGCCAAAGCCGGCGCCGATGATGATCACGTCGTATGAGTTGTCTGCCATCTGTGCCCTCGCGCTTCTCTAATCCTCGAGATAAGTTTTGATGTAGCGGTCCATTTCAGACGTCGGTTTCCACCAACGACGCACGTCCAGATCGTCGGCGACCTTGTTGGCACCGAGGTACCCGGGCCCGCCAAGCACCAATCCGCCCGGATAGTTCGAGGCGCCACAGGTGTACAGACCCTCGATCGGGGTGTCGGTGCCCGAGCATTCCTGGTTCGGCCGGAAGCAACCCATCTGCAGCGGACCGTAGTCGCCGTGCTTGATCGAGCCCCGGCGCATCTGCGGAAAACGGATCTCGATCTGGCCGGGGTCCTCCATCGAGGTCGCCAAGATCTTGTCCGGCGTCAGATTAGGCGCCGCCTTCCGCCAGCGCGCAAACATCGCTTCTTGGATCTCCTCGCGTCGCTCGGGCCAACCACCTTCGATGTCATAGGGCGCGTGAATCTGCATCATCGACACATACTTCCCAGGCCGGTCGCTCAAGGTTGGATCGAATTGACTCTCGCAGGTGGAGTGCCCGCCGAAGTTCTGTAGGTCAATGGTCCCCTCGCTGACGTTCTGCCAGTGGGCAACCAAGTGATCCACACTCTCGAGACCAAACACGGTCGCAAAGCACTTGTCGATCCACGGGTCATCGCAGGCGTACTTCGGCGCTTCCTCGGCCGCGATGTGCAACGTGTTGAAGCTCCACTTGTCCCACTCCCAGTTTTCGACCGTTTGCTTGATCTCCGCCGGGACGTTCTCTGCACCGACGAGGTCAACAAACGTCGTCTGCGGATCGAGGGTCGACATCACCACCTTGCTACGCAGAATGCGATCCTCGTAGGTCAAGTGAACGCCCACGGCCCGGCCGTTTTCGATGAGGATCTTGTCGACGCACGCGGATTCGAGGATCAGCCCGCCGTTGGCGACCACGCGCTGCGCCAACGCACCGGCGAACTTGTGCGACCCGCCGTAGCAGTAGCGCTTGTTCATCGCGCGATCGATCATCAGTGGAACCATGAAGCCCAAGCCGCTCTCATTGGGATCGAGGCCCCACATGCATGCGGCATAGAGCATCAGTGTTCGCACCTTGTCGTTCTCGAACGTCTCGGTGATGATCTCGAGCGGGCTCGCTTCACCAAGCTCCAGCATCCGTTGGCCGAGCGGCGTGCGCTCCATCGCCATCGTGATGTCGATG
>JAFDAJ010000181.1 GCA_019313915.1 Deltaproteobacteria bacterium | reverse complement strand
TCACGAGGGCCGTCTTTCCTTCGAGTGCACTCAAATCCATCTCGTCCTCCGCTCATCGTACGTTCAAAAGCAGTTTGTAGCGCCGAGCTCGCTAGTCTGTAAACCCGTGCGCTCTTCGCTACAAGAGCGCGCCCGCGACGTGACCGCGTTCGCTCACGAGTTAGGCGGCTACCTCGGCT
This sequence comes from Deltaproteobacteria bacterium, assembly GCA_019313915.1. Taxonomy (GTDB): domain Bacteria; phylum Myxococcota_A; class Polyangia; order Polyangiales; family Houyiibacteriaceae; genus SG8-38. The sequence continues at coordinate 5,045 of JAFDAJ010000181.1, read as the reverse complement.
AGGTCTTCGCAGCTCCACAGCCCAACCTCGGTGGGGTTGTTTGGTTTGCTAACTCGTCTTTACCGCGGACTCCGAGTATTCCGCTGCGAGCAACTTCATCTCATCGGTCATCGGGATGTTGTGTGGCGTGTACCAGGGCAGGTAGGTCCGAAGCGCCTTGGGCAGCAAGTGCTTTCGCATCAAGCGCAAATGGGTCCGCACGCGCATGTTACGACCCGCTGCTCCGCCGAATTCAGCATCGGTGCGCGGGTCTGTCTCCAGCATGTAGCGCGTGGCGCGCCAAAGCCACCGCGACATGTGCCACTGCCCGTAAGTGGCGAAGAAAAGACGATACACGTAGCCGCCGTAGAGCTGGTCGTAGACGTCAAACGCGACGGTGAAGTACGACCACTCCGGTTCGCCAGGAACGACCACCGGGTCGATCTCATCGGGAAACCCGAAGTCCATTTGTCGAACCGTGATGTCCTGCATGTCCACGTCCTAGCCGGGAGACTGGCAGCTCGAGGATGGTACACGGGGCCGTGGCAGCGCAACATACCCGCCTCGCCACGTGCAGAGCAACGTTCCGTCGAGGTCGAAAAAGGTGGCGATTCGAGAGTCCATGGTCATCGAATTCTTGCCAACGACATGTCCAGAAAACCTGTGGGGAGGAGGCTGGTAGCCAGCATGACTTCGTTGATGTCGCGATGCTCCGACCAGGTGCGGGCTTCTCGGTGCTCAGGCTCGAGCCAGAAGGACTTGATCGCCGAACCGAGGGCAAGGTAAGGCGTCAATGCTTCGATTCGCTCGAGGACTTCGGCGCCACGTGAGAGGTGCCGATGCTCTGTTTCGGTTTCCTTTTCGATCAGCTCGACCGCGGAAAGTCCGATTGCGAGGCCGATCTCCCGAAAAGCTAGGCGTTGGGATGCTGGACGTCTCAACTCGTCTTGCCGCGCGTAGTGCGAAAGACCCTGCAGCGCCGCGACGAGCAAGCTCTCCAATAGCTCAGCCCCCGCAATTGCTCCGAGATGCATCAGCTGCGCGACGCGCGCGGCATCCATCAGCAAGCCGCCCAGGCCCAAGGGGTCCGCAGTCGTCCAGTCTTGGCCCTCGATGATGGTCGCGAAGTCCGCTACTGCCTCGTTCAAGCTCGGTCCCGTTGCTGTGCTCGATAGCGTCGACTGTGTCGCTTGGAGCTGTATGCATGTAATGAAACCATCGAGCGGATCGTGATGCCCCATGGAAGGGACGAGTGGGCGCGAAAGATCGGTGCTCATCTTCCAAAACATCCGTCGACCGCTTTGATCCGTGTAAGTGAAGGCGTCATGGCTCACCTCCGCGAGCTCCCGTGCCCAGCCGTTGAAGTGCGGTTGCCGTGTCCACCGAGACACCTGGTCCAGGGCATGCATCCACTTGGTCAAGTAGTGGAAGTACTGACCGTCCTGTTGCCACTCCAGTTGCTCGTCGAAGGGCTCGGACACGCCTCGCTCGGGGAGCGCCTTGCCAATTCGTAACCCACCGCGAGTCGGGTGAGCCTCGCCTTCCTGTTCACTCAACCCGCTGATCCATCCGCTTCGTGAATCATCGGCACGATAGGACCCAAGCACATGATGCACCTGGTCGACCAAGCGTAGGGCGAGATCCATGTAACGCTCTTCGCCCGTCACCTGTGCCAACCCGAGGAAGTTGCAGACCGCGAAGGCGTCCGTCCACAGGTAGCGCTGCTTCGGTCGGTCAGAAGTGAGACCCGTGCGTTCTGCGAAGCGCATCATCACCTCGCTGGCCTCCTCGGCGGCTCTTAGTGTCGGAAGCATTTGGCTCGCAGCAGTGAAGCCTGCTGCCCGCGTTTCTTGCCCATCACCAGATCTCTCTTGGGATCTACGCTCGCAAGGATTGTTCCAGGACTCTGCTCTGTGTTTTCCAATGCTTCGCGCTAGCTCACGGCGCAGGGATTGCGTGACGGCGGGACAAAACGCAGCAACTGCGCTGGGGAAGCCCGGAATTGGCAAGAAAGTGGGTCGCTCGTGCAGGCACGCCGTCCGCATCTGCGGGTTGGGACCTTCGCGCGGTTCAGTTATGCACACATCGGGATAGCGTGCGGAGGCGCGGATGGGGAACGCACAAGAGTTCGTAGATGCGTTTGAGAGGTTCTGGAGGACGCCGTCCTTGGATGTGCTGGACGGAATTCTGAGCCACGACGTCGTGCTGCGACAGCCGCTCGGACCTACGACTCACGACCTTGCGACCGGCAAACGCGCGTTCTCGCGGATCTTCACGGCCATCCCAGACCTACACGGAGTCGTCGACCGGTGGGCGGCCACCGAGGACGGTGTCTTCATCGAGTTTCGACTCATGGGTACACTCGGGGGCCGCGCCATCGAATGGCCGGTGGTCGATCGCTTCGTGCTCCAGAACGGGTTGGCTGTGGAACGCGTCAGCTATTTCGACCCCGCCCTGTTGCTTCGAGCCGTCCTAACCCGTCCCACGAGCTGGTGGCGCTTCCTACGTTCCCGTTTTTAGGTTTGGCACTTCTGTTCGCTTGACCCGCGCATCGATAGGGGTCGATGATTGCACTAGTGGACCACGCTGCTCAAGACCACCTCCGCACCGCGCTCGTCGGCGAACTGGCGCTCAGCCTCGCGAACCAAGTCTTCGAGGCCTGTGCGGAGCGCGGCATCGTGTTGATGCCATTGAAGGGCGTGCTCTTGCTGGGGAGGTGGCCCGCCTTGCGGGGCCGACGGGATCTCGTCGATATCGACCTACTGGTACGCAGCTCGGACGTCGAGGCGGTCACTCGCGTGTTGCAAGCGCTGGGCTTCGAACCGACTGTGAGCTCGAGCGCAGGAAGAACGTTTGCCAGCAATTCGTGGCCGCTTGCCATCGACATGCACCACCATCTCTTTCCGCACGGCATGTTTCGCATGTCTACGGACGGCGTTTTCTCGCGGGCACAGATAGACGCGTCGCTTTTTGCAGCGCCCGCCGCGCGGATGTCTGATGAAGATCTGTTCGCCCATTTGATCGGTCATTTCGTAAAGGGACGCGGCACATTTCGTCAGGACACGAGCCTCGACGACATTCGATGGCTACTGAAGGAAAGCGTCTATCGACTCGAAGACGCAGATGCGTTGGGAAGCCATTTTCGGGCGTTGGGCCTTCAGCGTGCCGCGGGCTATGTCCTCGGTCATGAGTCGTTTCGAGATGAGCCGGTCGCATGCGCAGTCGTACGCTTACTAGAGCTCTCGCGGTGGGACCGCATGGCGATCGCGGTCGCGCGTCTGGACACGAGCGCGAACGCAGGCTCGCCTCGATGGTGGACACCCCATCTGCTCGATCGCTCCTTGGTGGCGGGTTCGCGTTCGCTTCTTGCGCATGCGGACGAAGCCATGCGGCGCCTGGTGACGCGTTTCACGAGGCGTCGGGGATCAACGTGGCGTACGAGCTCGGTGACTGAAGCGACACGACGGGTTGGCGATTCAACGCCTTCGCGTGCTGATCGAGCTCTTCGGGCGTAGGCCGTACCAAGAAGCCACCCCATGGCAGGTAGTACGTTCCGTCTGTCGCCGCCGTGGCCTTCGGCTCGAAGATGCTCAAGAGGATCGGCCCGTGGGGTGCAATGTGGTCGCACGCACGAAGCAATTCCAATCGGTCGGCGCGCTGAAGCACATGTCCGAAACTCCCCCAGCCCAACAACACAGCGTCGAACGTTGCTTCGCTCGCAAGTCGTAGTCGCGTGCTTTTTCCATGGAGCACCGTCGCTATGAGATCCTGGTAGCTCGCTTGGTCGACGAGCCCCGAGCCGACTTCGATCTGACAGAGCCGAAAAGCTGCCGCGGAAGGCTCAAACGCGTGCACATGATAGCCGAGCTGTCGAAGCGCAGAAGCCTCACGCCCCGCACCGGCCGCACCGATCAGGATTGACGCCGGAGGAGCGGGCAAGCGTCGTTCGAACCATCGCTGCTCCCATTCGTAGAGCCCGTCATGATCGTTGTCCGGCCGAAATGAGGCATCGTACAGATCGATCGAAAGGGCTTCTTTTTCGGTGTCACGGAGCAGCCCGTTCAAGATGGTTCCGGTACAAACGCCGACCACGCCTTCGAGTCGACGCGAGACGGACTGGAGTTTGCGACTCTGCAACGCCCACCCTCGAAGCAATCGATACCGTACGCTTGGGGTGTTGCGTGTCATGTTGCCGCGATCAAATCGATGAGCTCTTCTGGGTGGCGCCACGACGCGCGCCAAGTCCGGTGTGCGCCGACCAGCGCGCCCAAAGACATCGTTGGCTCGAAAAACGCGGCTTCGGTCCAATACTTCAGGCCGACACTCGTAGAGATGGACTCGAGCGTCGTACGTGTACCGCGCTCTACGCTAACGAAATGCACTTCATGCGCAGAACAGGCGACTCGCTGCAACGCGTTGCCGCTTACAGCGTAGTACGGGGGCGCAGAGCCTTGTGTTGACCCTACCGCGTCGTGATCGGTATCGAGGTCGACGAGATAGTCGAGGCACGGCGCGCCCGGCTCGGGAGGGTCAAAACGAATCGCGCGTGGCCATCCCCACACACGTTGCCCGTCTGTGACCACAAACTCATCGGAGAAATACTTCCACCCGCGCCGAGCTGCAGCGAGTGCAAGCGAGCTCTTACCGGCGCCAGACGGCCCGGAGAAAACGACAGTCGCTCCATCCGACACCAACGCTGATGCGTGAAATACGCCAAATCGGCCTTCATGCTGCGCGAGTGCCGCGCGATAGAGCCACTGCTCGAAACCAGCAACCAGATCTTCGACGATGCCATCCGCCCACACCACTTCGCCGTTCACAACGATTCGAGGGGATGCGTCGGCGAGCACTTCAATGTCGGAGCAGGCCTCCGGTGGCAAGATCGGCAGCTTGGCGGCGGACCAGTGACGTTGCAGGTACCGATTCGTTTGCGTGCAGCTGCTTTGCACGCGAACACGTAGGCTGGAGAGAAAGATCTCGTGCCGTTCTAGGTTGCCTCTTGCCATGCGATGAGCTTTCGTTGCTCGAGCTGGTCCAGGAACGCGAGCACGTCACGAGTCACCGTC
>JAFDAJ010000051.1 GCA_019313915.1 Deltaproteobacteria bacterium | reverse complement strand
GCTGAGGTTCGCGACGCGGCTGAGGTTCGCGACGCGGATGGCGACGTCCACCCGGGCCTCGTCGCGGGAATTGGCCCGACGCCCGGGGAGACCGGGCTCAAGGAGGCGGTCAGAGAGGCGACGCTCAAGCTCGAACGAGAGTTTATCGGTCGCGCGCTCGATCAAACCGGCGGCAACGTCACACACACCGCAAGGCTGCTCAAGATCTCGCGCAAGAGCCTGCAGAACAAGATGAAAGAGCTCGGGCTCAGGGACGACTGAAGGTCATTCGACGGCGTCGCCGGTGTGCGCCGAGAGCATCGATTCGAGGTCTTCGCGACTCACGGGCTTCTGCAACACAGGGTTGGGCACGGAAGCAGCGAATCTTCGGAGGCGAGGTGTGAACGCACCGCCGCTCATGAACACGATCCGATCGGAGAGGTGCGGGTGGTCCTGCCTGACCGCGTCGTAGAATGACTTCCCATCGACCTCCGGCATCATCAGGTCACACACGATGGAATCGAAGTCCGGATCTTCGGCGAGATGCGCGAGCGCCTCGACACCCCCGAGCACGGTGACGGTGTCGTACCGGCGCCTCAGGCGCCTGCGGAGTGCGGAAAGCACCATGGCGTCGTCGTCGACGATCAGAAGCCGTGCCCGTTGTAGAGGAGCCTCAGAGACGGGGCGGCTCTTGCGACGCTGCTCGGCCGTGGGTAATCCCGTGTCTGCGGGAAAGATCAGTTCGAAGCGGGTTCCGCGGTCCTCGAGGTGGTGAACCTCGAGCCTCCCACCGTGCTCCTTGGCCACGCGCTTGCAGGCAGTCAGCCCCAAGCCCATGCCGCCCTCGTGCGCTCTGGTCGTGAAACCCGGCGTGAAGATGCGCTCCCGGTCCTCGCCGTGGATGCCCTCGCCCGTGTCGCTGACCGCGACGACGACCTCGTCGCCTTCGAGGCGTGTCGAGACGACGATCCGGTGTTTGTCGTATGCGCCCCCGTCGATGGCCTCCGCCGCGTTGGTCAGTAAATTGACCAGGGCTTGCACGATGCGCCCCGGGAACCCGGCGATCATCGGTACGGGCTCGAAGCGCTTCACTAGGCGCGCTCGGTAGCGAATGTGGTTGAAGACCATCGCGCACGCGTCGTCGACGATGCGGGTGATGTCGATCATCTCGGCCTGAGCGTCGTCGGCGCGTGAGAACGTTCCGAGACTCCGAGCGATGTCTTGGATGCGGTGCATGCCCTTGTGGCAGTCGGTGAGCATGTCGGCCGCGTCGTCGATGACTTCCTGCAGGTTTGCGTCGGCCATGATCTTCTCGAATGACTGCGGAGTAATCGCTTCCCGCGTGGCTAGATCGACCCGCAACGTCCGGATGAAACGACGAATCGCTTGGTGAGACTCACGCAGGCTTTCGAGGTTGGCGAGCACGAAGGTGAGCGGGTTGTTCACTTCGTGGGCGAGGCCGGCTGCGAGGCGACCGACGGTGCGCAGGCGGTCCTCGGAAACTCGGGGCCCGAGCATGGAGGGAGGCACGCTGGGCGGCATGCTCGGTCGTAATGTGGGCTGTAGCTGAATGACGGTGGCTTGTTTCCCATCCCAAATTGAAAACATCGCCGTCGCGGTCAGCGGGGAAACGAGGCCGTCCGCCAGCTGCACCTCATAGCTCGCCGGCTCCCCCTCATCGGGAATCTCACGCTCGAACGGCTCGCCGAGAACAACCTCGCAGTCGACACCAAGCAACGCACAAGCGGCGGGGTTGATGAAGAGCACGCGGCGGGTTCCATCGACGACGATGATGCCATCGGTGGCACGCGTGAGGAGCAGGCGGCTGTGGGTCTCGCTGCCATGGGCGTCTCGCAGTTGCACCAACAGGCGGCGCAACTCGTACTCCCGGTTGATCGACTGCTGCAGACTCGTGATGTACGCGTCTGGAAGCGCCATCTCCCATGGGCGCTCCTCGGGGAGCGTGCACGACTCTTCGCCGAGCAGGAGTGTGGAAATCCGGCGCGCTGTTGCCGGGAGCTCCGCGCCGAGGCTAGTGTCCCAGCAAACGATGTGAGGCGCGTGACTTTCAAACTGGTTGACCGCGTCTTCGCGGTTCACTGCCACGCGGCAAACGACGGCCTCCGGCCACGCGTGGAGACTCTCGCGGACGAGCATGATCCGCTCCGGGTTGCCGGAAGCGATCAGGACTCGAATCCGTCTTGTTCCCGAAATCGCGGATATCTGCGTCTTGCCCTGCAGCACAATCACCTACGCGGGGGATCACCCTTGACGCCCCTGTAAAACCATAGCACTGTAATAAGGCGCTGTGAACGGCATTTTTTGGTGATGGTGGCGGATGCTCGATAAGGGCGAGGAAGAGCATGAGGTCCGGGATGTCCTTTTGGTGGAGGACAGTCTCATCGACGCACAGCTGATTCGACGGCTGCTGCGGCGAGTGACCGCATCGTATTACCGCGTGACGCACGTGTGCACCCTGAACGACGCCGTGCTGTCGGCCGAAGACCTGGTCCCGGATGTCATTCTCGCGGACCTCAATCTGCCCGACTCGCGCGGGACGCAGACCGTGGCGAGCCTGCAGACATCCTATCCAGACATCCCGCTGGTCATCGTCAGCGCCTGGGAGGACGAGGCAATCTCGCTGCAGTCGGTCAAAGCGGGCGCCCAGGATTATCTGGTCAAGGGCCACATCGACGGCGCGAACCTTCACCGCGTCATTCGGTATGCGATCGAGCGCAAGCGAACCGAACTCGAGCTCGTGCGGCTCGCACACTTCGACCAGCTCACCTCCCTTCCCAACCGGACGCTCCTGCGGGAGCGCGTCGATCACGCCTTGGCTCGCGCGATGCGCGCAGGTTCCGGGGTGGCGACCCTGATCCTCGACATGGATCGCTTCAAAGAGATCAACGACATGCTCGGTCACGAGGTCGGCGACAAACTGCTGATCGAGGCGGCACGAAGGATCCGTGCCAGCGTTCGCGATCAAGACACGGTTGCGCGGCTCGGCGGCGACGAGTTCGCCGTGGTGCTCGAAGGGGTCAGCGAGGCCAAGGAGGTTCTGCCGGTCATCGAACGAATCATCAAGAGTTTGAGCGAGGTCACCAGTGTCGACGGGCACGAGGTCAAGACCTCGACCAGCGTTGGCATCGCCATGTATCCCGAGAACGGGAACAATCTGTCCGAGCTCCTGCGCGCAGCCGACCTCGCTATGTACCAAGCGAAGTCATCGGGGCGCGGCCGGTATCGGTTTTTCGCTGACGCCATGCAAGAGGAAGCGCAGTCGAGGCATGCGCTCGAATGGGCCCTACGGCGCGCGGTCGAGCGGAAGGAGTTCGAGCTATTTTACCAGCCGCAGCTCTGCCTTCGAACCGGGATGGTGATAGGGGTGGAAGCACTGCTGCGCTGGATGAGCCCAACCCGAGGGCTTCTCACGCCGTACCACTTCATCGCAGGTCTCGAGGAGTTCAGGCTGATCAACGACGTCGGAGAGTGGGTCTTGCAGACCGCCTGCGAGCAGATTCGCAAGTGGCACATGATGGACTTCGAGCCGATGCGCATTGCGGTGAATGTGTCTGCACAACAGTTCGAGGATCCCATGCTGATCGACAAGGTTCGGAGCGCGCTGAAGGAAACGAAGCTCCCGCCGGAGTTCCTGGAGCTCGAGCTCACTGAGAGCTGTCTGATGTCCGACCCTGCACAGACCACCGCGCTCCTTCGCGAGATTCGTGACGTGGGGGTGCGCGTCGCGATCGACGATTTCGGCACGGGGTACTCATCACTCGCATATCTTCACGAGTTCCCGCTCAACGCGCTGAAGATCGACAAGAACTTCGTTCAGAACGTCGAGTCGAACGACAGAGGAGGGCCGATTTCGCAGATGGTGATCGGCCTGGGGCAAAACTTGGGACTCGAGGTCATCGCCGAGGGCGTGGAGACCGAAGCGCAGCTGCGTTACATGCGAGAGCACGGATGCGACGTGGCGCAGGGCTATTTCTACGCGCGTCCCGAATCACCGGAGGACCTCACACCGTGGCTGAAAGCCAATCAGCGGGTGTCCGAGACCTATGTCCGGTCGATCCCCGTCAAAAAGCGCACCGACGAAACCGGCACCTGAGCGCCTAGCCGGGTGTGCTAGCGTAGCCACATGGCGGCCGCGACGATTCTCGTCGTCGACGACGAACGAAACATCCTGACGTCCGTGTCGCGCGCGCTCGGCCTCGAAGGCTACGAGGTCGAGGTCGCCGGCAGCGCAGAGATCGCGCTCGACAAGCTCGCTAAGCAGACCTTCGACGCGATTCTGCTCGACGTGCAGCTCCCCGGCATCGACGGGCTCGCGATGCTCGATGAGCTGCGCAGGCTGGAGATTACGATCCCGGTCATCATGATGAGTGGGCATGCAACGATCGAAATCGCGATGGAGGCCACCAGGCGCGGTGCCGACGACTTCATCGAGAAACCCATCGGCAGCGACCGGCTAGTGCTGTCGTTGAAGCGGAGCCTGGAGCTCCGCGAGCTTCAGCGGGAAAACCAGGAGCTTCGACGGCGGTACGGACCGAGCGAAGCCTTGCTGGGGCAAAGCGCGGCCATGGATCGGCTCCGCGAGCAAATCGAGCTGGCCGCGCGCTCCAATGCGCAGGTCTTGATCCTCGGAGAGCGGGGTACGGGCAAAGAGCTGGTTGCTGCAGCGATTCATGCCGGCTCCGCCAGGGCCAACGGGCCGCTCGAGAAGCTCAATTGCGCCGCTGTTCCCGAAGGCCTGATCGAGAGCGAGCTGTTCGGACATGAAGCAGGCTCGTTCACTGGCGCCACGAAGCAGCGGCGCGGCAAGTTCGAGCGGGCGCACGGCGGGACCCTCTTCCTCGACGAGGTCGGGGACATGCCGCCGCAGATGCAGGCCAAGCTCTTGAGGGTGCTGGAGGAGGGTGAGGTCGAGCGGGTAGGCGCCGGGGCGGCCATCGAGGTCGATGTGCGGGTCGTCGCTGCGACGAACAAGTCACTCGAGGCGGAGATCGAAGCCGGCAGATTTCGCGCTGACTTGTTCGATCGGCTGAACGTCGTGCCTTTGCAGGTGCCGGCGCTCGCGGAGCGCATCGAGGATGTTCCGATGCTGGTGGAGCACTTCCTGTCGCTCGCGTGTGAGATCCACGACCGCCCGGGCAAGGAGATCGCGACTGGAGCGATGCGATTGTTGGAAGCCTATCCGTATCCCGGCAATGTCCGGGAGCTTCGAAACCTGGTGGAACGTCTGGTGATCCTGACGCCGGGTGAGACCATCACCGAAGCCCAAGCCCGCACTCTGCTGCCGATCGGGTCGAGCGTTGCGTCGGGCACGCATTTTCAACCGGAAACGCCGCTTCGAGAGATGCTCGAAGCCGTGGAACGGGACCTGATTATCCGGGCGCTCGAGTTTCGGGATGGGCATGTGACCAAGACCGCAGCGGACCTCGGCCTCGAGCGCAGCCACCTCTACAAGAAGATGCGCGCACTTGGAATCCGCAGGCCTGGCTCGGAGTGAGATTGCGTTCTTCGCCGCAACGACATACAGATCGCCCTACCAACCGAGGCCACCTTGCTCGATAACCTGCTCACCATCGATCCCGAAATCGCAGCCCGCATCGAGGCGCTGGACCTCGAGTTCAACAAGTTCGGAATCGATCCCTACGGGATCGACAAGAACGATTTGACGCGGTTCGTCTCGGCTTTCGCGTGGATCTATCGATACTACTTCAAAGTCGACGTGTACGGCCTCGACAACGTGCCGTCGCAGGGGAGGGCGGTGCTGGTCGGCAACCATTCGGGCGGCGTGGCGATCGATGCTGCGATGGTCATGGGATCGATGTTGCTCGATGCCGAGCCGCCGCGACTGCCGCACGCGATGATCGACAAGTTCATTCACCAGTTTCCGGGAGCATCGAAGTTCATGAGCCGAACCGGCCAGTTCAGCGGGAATCCCGACCAGGCCATACGGTTGTTGCGCGCGGAGCGCCTGCTTCTAGTCTTTCCCGAAGGCGCCCGCGGCACCGCCAAGCTTGCAAGGGACGCGGATTCGTTGGTCGGCTTTGGGACCGGGTTTATGCGGCTGGCGCTCGAAACCAAGAGCCCGATCATGCCCTTCGGGTTCGTCGGCGGTGGCGACGCGCTGCCGACGATCGCAAACCTCAAGCGGCTCGGGCGGCTCCTCGGCGTGCCGTACGTACCTATCACGAAGTGGATCCTGCTCGTGCCCAAGCCCACGAGATTTCAGCTGCTCTACGGCAAGCCAATGTACTTCGAAGGCACCGGCCACGAACGTGACGAAGTGGTGGCCGCAATGGTCGACCAAGTGAAAGAACGGATTCGCGACTTGATTCGACAAGGGCGTCAACTCAGAGAGAAGGAGATCTCGGAAGAGGATCTCGAGCTGTAGGATGAAGGTCTTGGTGACAGGTATCAGCGGAATGCTCGGGCGCTTGACCGCGCTGAAGCTTCTCCAACATGGATACGAGGTGATCGGAATCGATCGCCGGCCGTGGGCTGGGGCTCCCGAAGCGATCGAGCTCTTCCAGGCGGACATCCGTAAGCGGACCGCCGAAGACGTCTTTCGGACCCACCGGCCGGACGCAGCCATCCACATGGCCACGGTGACCCACCTCGTGCATCAAAGCCCCGACCGGATGCGCGTGAACCTCTACGGGACCCGTGCTTTCATCCATCACTGCAACAACTATGGAGTGAAACAGGCGGTTTTTGCGGGGCGCCACACGTTCTACGGCGCGGCAGCGGACTCCCCGCTCTACCACACCGAAGACGAGCCACCGATGTCGGCCCATACGTTCCCCGAGCTTGCCGACTTGGTCGCTGCGGACCTGTACGCGGCGTCATCACTGTGGCGCTACCCGGAGATCACGACGTCTGTCCTGCGCATCGTCTACACTCTCGGCCCGAGCAAGCACGGAACGCTCGCCTCGTTCCTGCGAGGCCCCACCGTCCCGCTGATCATGGGCTTCGACCCGCTCTTCCACTTCATCCACGAAGACGACGCCGCTGAAGCGATCGTCACCGCTCTCGCCCACAAGCTCCACGGCATCTTCAACGTCTCAGGCCCGTCCCCCGTGCCACTCTCGACGATCGTCCGCGCAGCCGGACGCCGCCCACTCGCGGTCCCAGCCACCCTATTCAAACTAGGCGTAGGCCGACTGGGCCTCCCCTACATCCCCTCTGGCGCCATCGACCACCTCAAATACCCCATCGTCGTAGACAGCGACGCCTTCCGGCGGGCCACGCGATACACGTATGCGTACGACGAGCGGGAGACGATCAACAGTTTTCGGACGGCGCACTAGATCCCAAGCCGCCATCCCACCCAAACCTGCCCGTGCCCGCCCGCCCGCCACGGTCACTGGCACTGCCGCGGAATTGCACCTTTTTTGACCGAAGCAGCCCCGCCGTCCGATGTTTGGCGAATGTCGGTGTCGGACGAGCGCAGCGAGGTTCGGGGCCTGCTCCTGGACGGTCGCTATCGCATCGGAAATGCGATCGGCATGGGTGGGACCGGAATCGTCTTCGAGGCCGAGCGTTTGGCCACCCTCGAGCGGGTCGTCATCAAGATGCTACGGCCGACCCATGCCGGCAATCCCGACCTGAAGAGCCGGGTGCGGCGCGAGGTCGAGGTCGCTCGGCGCGTTTTTCATCCTGGCATCGTGCCGGTCATCGACCACGGTACGCTCCCGGACGAGTCCCCTTACCTAGTGATGAAGCACATGCGCTCCGAGAGCCTGTCTTCATACTTGCGGCGGTGTGGGCCGCTCACTGCGCCGCAAATCTCGGTGATCGTGGCACGGCTGTCGTCGATTCTCCACAGTGTGCATCGGCACGGCTACGTGCACCGGGACATCAAGCCCGAGCACATCCTGCTCAACCGAGGCAGGCATGGCGAGATCGACGTGCACCTTCTCGACTTTGGCGTGTGTGCGGCAGATACAGCGCCTGCTGACGAGCGTGCTAGGGAACGCGGCCGCGTCTATGGCACCCCGAGCTACGCTTCCCCGGAGCAGGCCAGCGGAAACCCCTTCGTCGACGCGCGCGCGGACCTCTTCGGTGTCGGCATCACCATGTTCGAAGCGCTCACCAACAAGCTCCCCTTCACGGGGGCCGACGTGACCGCTGTCCTTCGTAGGATCATCCGCGAGGATGCCCCGCGAGCGAGGCACCTGTCACCGCACGTCGACGATGAGATGGACAGCCTCATCGCCAAGCTCCTGAGCCGCAGCCCGGCTGCCCGTCATCCTTCCGCTCGCGCGCTGATGCGGGCTCTCGCACCGTGGCTCGAGGATCGCGTTGCGACGGAGCGTTCGCTTGCCGCCACGTTGAATGTTGCTCCCGACACGAGCAGCATCCAGCCGACCGCGCAGCACGACATGGTCGCGGCCTAGCGTGCGGATCTTCTCTCTCGCACGCTAGCCGCTAGTGAGGGAATCGATCAAGCCTCCCACATCGGCTGGCACAGCCATCGCGTGATAGCCCTTGTCGACGTAGAGAACCGTGCCGGTGATGCCACTGGCGAGCGGGCTGCAGAGAAAGGCCGCGGCATTGCCCACCTCTTCGGCCCGAAGCGCGTTGGGCAGTGGAGCATTCATCTCGTAGTACTTGATCATCTTGTGGATGAACCCGATCGCCGACGCCGCGCGGGACGCATACGGACCCGCCGAAATCAGGTTGACCCGGTGCCCCCACCCGCGCCCCATCTCGAATGCCAACATCCGGGCGTCGGTTTCGAGGGCAGCCTTGGCGGACGCCATCCCGCCACCATAGTCGGCAACGACGCCCTGACTCGCGAGGTACGACAGGCCGAGGAACGCGCCCTGATCGCGCATCAACGGCTGCAACCGCTGTGCGAGCGACACGAACGAGTACGCGCTCGCACCGTGCGCCGCGAGATACCCGTGACGGCTCGTTTGCATCAACGGCTTGTCGACTTCGGGCCCGTTGGCAAGGCTGTGCACGACGATGTCGAGGCAGGGGTCGCCAAAATCCTCGCGGAGCGCGGTGGCCACTCCGTCGATGCTGAAGTCGCCCCGTTCCCGGTAGCGCTTCTGCTCGCGGAGCTCCTGTGGGGCGTCTTCTAACGAGTCGTACTCGGCGTCGAGCGGATAAATGTTCTCGAACTCGAGCTTGCTTCCGTCGGGCATGGCCAGAGACGCGTCGAGCTTCCCGCGCCGCAGTAAAGTCTCGAAGATCCCGAGCGCCGGCGGCCATGTGCCCACGCAGACCGAGGCACCCGCCGCGGCAAGCGCCTTGGCGATCGCAAACCCGAACCCGCCATCGTCAGCCACGCCCGCAACGAATGCGCGCTTCCCCGAGAGATCGATCGGCAACATGCGCGGAACCTTATCGCCTGTCCCGACAAACCGCTACACTCCGCGCCATGAAGAAGAAGGGTCAGGGGGTCGAGTACGTCCGGGTCGCCGACCATTACTTCGAGAAGCGCGGTTTGCGGCGGTATGCCGGTGTGTGGTCGCTTTGGGCGCTCGGCGTCGGCGCCGTGATTTCCGGGGACTTCTTCGGCTGGAACTTTGGCCTCGCTGCCGGCGGGTTCGGCGGCCTTCTCATTGCCACACTGATCATCACCGTCATGTACGCGGGCCTGTGTTTCAGCATCGCTGAAATGTCGGCGGCCCTCCCGCACACCGGCGGTGCGTACTCGTTTGCACGGTCGGCGATGGGGCCGTGGGGCGCCTACATCACCGGGCTCGCCGAGAACATGGAGTACATCCTCACGCCGGCGGTGATCGTCGTCGGCATCGGCGGCTACCTCGGGGCGATTTTTGAAACCCCTGCAAGCGTCGAGCCTTTGTGGTGGCTCGCAGCGTATGCGGTTTTCGTCGGCCTCAATGTTGCGGGCGTCGAGACGACTTTCCGGTTCACCGTGCTGATCACGGCGTTGGCCCTGGGGGTGCTCGTCGTGTTCTGGGTTACTGCGATTCCACACTTCGACATGGAATGGGCGCTGAACATCGAACCCGAGCCAGGCCAAAGCCGATGGCTTCCCCGGGGCCCATCAGGCATCCTGTCGGCGCTGCCATTCGCGATCTGGTTCTTCCTGGCCATCGAGCAACTTCCGCTGGCTGGCGAGGAGGCTCATACGCCCGCGCGCGATCTGCCGCGCGGCTTGCTCTACGGTCTTCTCACTCTGATCGTGGCGGCGTTTCTCACACTTTTCCTGAACGCTGGGATCGCTCCAGGCTCGCAAGCGCTCGGCTCGTCGGCCGAGCCACTGTTTGAAGGCTTCAAGACGATCTTTGGCGCGGGCCTCGGCGCCAAAGCGCTCGCTCTGGTCGCGGTGACCGGGCTCATCGCGAGCTTCCACAGCATCATCTTCGCCTACGGTCGTCAGATCTTTTCCCTCTCGCGCGCAGGCTACTTCCCGCGGTGGCTTTCGCGCACGCATCACCGCCGCCAGACACCGCACGTCGCGCTCTTTGTCGGCGCCCTGCTGGGCTACGTGGTCGCGTACGGCATTCATGCACTTGGCCCCGAGCATCCGGTCGGCGCGGTTCTCCTCAACATGGCGGTCTTCGGCGCGGTGATTGCCTATGCGCTGCAGATGCTTTCGTACATCCTGCTCCGCATTCGGTTGCCGGACATCGACCGACCCTACCGAAGCCCGCTCGGCGTGCCGGGTGCGGTGGTGGCACTACTGATCGCGGTCGTCACGCTGGCTGCACTCTTCGTCACCGACCCGATCTATCAAAAGGTGGTGGTGGGGGCCGCGGTTTGGTACGGGCTCGGGCTTCTGTGGTTTGCGTTCTACGCGCGTCACAGGCTCGTGCTGGCCCCTGAGGAGTCTTTCGCGCTTTCGGCGCACAGTTCGCGAGACGATCGTTAGCCGGCATGCCAAACTTCCCTCATGCGGGTCCTGCTACTGCGACATGGGGAGGCGGTCGACATGCGCTCCGCCGCGACCGACCACGATCGTTGGCTGACCGACGCTGGACGGCAGACGGTTGCCAAAGTCGGCAAAGCACTCGCGAGGCTGGATCTGCATTATTCGTGCGTTTACACGAGCCCACTGGTGCGCTCGGTCCAAACCGCGGAGATCTTGGCCACAACCCACCCCGACTTCCGCGGTCCCCTCGAGGTCCACTCTGCGCTGGCGAGCGAAGTGGGAAGCACCGCACAAGCCCTCGAACCACTCGGACACGCCGATGACGATGATCTGATCGTCATGGTGACCCACATGCCGAAGATCGGCGTGCTTGCCGGGCATCTCTGCCAGCTCGCCACGTTTCCGTCGTTCCGGACATCGTCCGCCTGCCTGTTGAGCATCGAAGGCGGCAGAGGCCGCTTCCTGTGGATGCTCGACCCGGACACTCTCGAGCTCAAGCACCCGTAGCGCCAGCAAAGGCTACACGGTGCAGACTTGATTGCGCCCGCGGTTCTTCGCTTCGTACAGCGCCTTGTCGCCTTGCACGAACAGGTCCGCGGCGTTCGACGCGTGATCCGGGAATGTCGCAACGCCGAGTGACGCCGTGACTTTCAACGTCCCAAACTCGGTCACCAGCTCGGTCTTCTCGAGTTCCTCGCGCACGCGCTCTGCAAGCAGGCGCGCCCCCCGCACGTCGGTCTCCTCACAGAGCACGCAGAACTCTTCACCGCCGAACCGGGCCACTAGGTCGGTCTCTCGCTTCACCCGCCGAAGCACGCCGCCGACCTCCTTCAAGACGCGATCGCCCGCGGCATGACCGTACGTGTCGTTGACGGCCTTGAAATGGTCGAGATCCGTCACGATTAGCGAGAGCTTGCGGCCAAATCGCTGCGCGGCCATGAGCTTCTGCTCCATCTGGTCGAGGAGCGCGCGCTTGTTCAAGCAGCCGGTCAAACCGTCCGTGGTGGCCATCTCCTCCAGCTGACGAACGGCCCGCGCATTTGCCATCGCGACGGCGAGTTGGTTCGCAAGTGCCTCCAGCGTCTCGCGCGCCGACGTACCAAAGGCCGACGGCGCCTTGGCGGCAACGATTAACGTGCCGATCGGCTCCTCGCGCGCGACCAGCGGTAGAACCAGCAGCGACTCCATTCCTTTGAGATGGGTCTTCTTGGTGAAGAGTACCTGCTGCTTGGGGTCGAATTCGCCGCGGTAAGGGAGGTAATGCCGATTCTTCACGACCATTGCCGTGAGCGAGGTGTTGTCGCGAAAGCGAAGCCCTTGGAAATCCAGCGCTCGTTCGCCCGCCGCGCGCCGCACGACGTGGCGCCGACCATCGGGCTGGTACTCCGTGATCGCGGCAAAGTCGTGGGCCACGATCTCCTTCGCCGCGGCCAGGCCGACTTCCATGACCGCGTCCTGAGTCAGCGCGGTGCTCAGAGCCTGGGACACACGATAGAGGGTTTCTTGCTCGCGTTTGGAGCTCTCGAGCTGTACGAACACTCGTTCGTTCTCGAAGGCGCGGAGGACGTGCGAGGTGCTGCTTCTGAGCAGCTCCTCTTCCTGTGGGCCAAAGGCGCGGTCGACGACACGATCCGCACAGAGCACCGCCCGGAGATGGCCCCGCTCGAGGACTGGAACGGCAATGAACGACCGCACGGTTGCCGGCCCACGATAGTAGCAAATCCCTTGATACCCGGGGCGAATCTGCTGGAGGCTAGTGGTCAGTTTCCGCCGCACGGCCGCGCCGACGGCACCCGCACCCTGCGAAAACGGGCCATCGGCGACATCGTCGCTCTTCGTCACCAGCTCGACGATGCGCAGCTGCTCGGCCTCATCGGTTGGCATCAGGAGCACGCAGGTATGCAAATCGAGCGTCTGATGAAGGAGCTGCAGCGCGTGATAGAGCGCCTGGCGGACTTCTTGAACGCTGGTTTGATACAGGCGCTCCTCGTCCCTGACTCCCTCGGACGACGGCGCGACCAAACGAAAGAGCCGCGTATCGTCTCGCACCTTTTCTTTCTGGGCCACGATCTCGAGCTCCGACTTGCGGCGCACGCGGACGATCTCCGCGCGTGTGAACATATGGCTGAGCGCGCCGAAACAAGCGATGAAGAGCGCGTTCAAACCAAGCAGCAACGGGTCGGTGATATGTTCACCGAGGAATGCGATGGCGAAGCCGAGCGCTAGAGCGAAGGCGACGACGCCGATGCCGGCCGGTCCAGTCGCAAACGACGCGACGAGCGCAACCGCGACATAGGTCAACGGATAGAGCTCGCTACCAACGCCGCCTCGAAACTGAACCAACGCATGCACGCCGACGAGCAGCAACACGCCGAGCTCGAATGCGGACCTCGGGTCGGCGCCCTGCCGATATGCGTTGCGCGCGCGATGCCCGAAGAGCGCAAGCCAAGTCGCGACCCAAGCCGCGTACCCCCAGCCGAGCGCGCGACTTCCCGGAAGAAAGAAGCCCGCAAGCAGGAACGCGGCAAGCAGAAGCGCGGCGGCCAACCCCCATGCCGACCGCGCTGTGCGCCTGACGCGAAGCGCTGCCTGGACGAGGGCCGTCATATGAAAGCGGTGTTACGCCCGCTGCCATTCGTTCAGCAAGAAATCCGCTGCAATGTGGGCAAAGCGCCCACCCGCCGCGCGTACCACGGTTACCGAGGCGGGAACTGAAAAACGAACTCTTCGGCCCGGACCATTCCAAGCTCGTCTCGGGCGATGCGCTCGACGTAAGCCGGATCGCTGCGGAGGGCTTCGATCTCACCCTTGAGTGTGGCGATTTCGCGTACCAGCTCTTCGTTGGACTCGCGGAGCTCCTGAAGCTCCCCGCGGAGGTGCCGGTAGCGCGGAAGGCCCTGCTCATCGAGGACCAGCGTCGGTACCGTCATGATAGCCATCACCATCAGCGAGAACGGAAGAAGGGCGGCGCTGGGTCTCACGGGGCCGAGCCTGCCGCAACGAGGGGTCCGAACGCAATTTTCCGTCTGCTACCATAGGCTTGACAGAACCCCCCAGGCTTCTACTTTCTCGAGAAGGTGACGGTGATACTGGACGAACGCCATCGGCGGATCCTCTTCGCAGTCGTGACCGAGTACATCGCCTCGGGGAAGGCGGTGAGCTCGCGACGCATCGCGAGGCGCTACGCGATCAAGCTGTCGCCGGCAACCATTCGAAACGTGCTCGTCGATCTCGAAGACGCGGAGCTACTGCATCAGCCGCATACCAGTGCAGGCCGTGTTCCGACCGACGCTGGCTTCCGATCCTTCGTCGACGCGATGGCAACCGTCGGCGAAATCTCCGACGCCCACCGGACCGCCTTGATCCGGCGCCTCCAACACCTGGAACCCGGCGCCGACGCCGTGCGCGAAACCGGACAGCTGCTCAGTCGCCTCACCGGAACCGCCGCGATCATCGCTCGGCCACCCGTCACAGAAGCCACCCTCGATCAGCTTCGGTTCATGCGGCTCTCGAGCGGGCGGGCACTCGCCGTCTTGGTGACGCGATCGGGTGGAGTCGAAAACAGGGTGGTCGTCACAGAACTCGACGCGGACGATCACATGCTCGAACGGGTCAATAACTACCTCGCCGAGCTGGTCGGAGGGCGAACCCTTCGGTCGGTCCGGGACCTGCTCGCCGTCCGCCTCGCTACTGAGCAGAGCCGGTACCAGGTCCTGCGCGAGCAGGCCCAGCAGATGGTGGAGGCCACGGTCGAAAGCCAGGTAGAGCGGGCCCGAGTCGTCATCGAAGGGCAGGGCACCCTTTTCGACCGGCCCGAATTCGGCGACGCCGAGAAAATCCGCGGATATCTCAATGCTTTCGAAGAGAAGCAGAAGCTTCTGGAGCTCCTCGAGCAAACGCTCCTTACCGATGGGGTTCAAGTCTTCATCGGCTCCGAGGCGGCGCTCGACGGCGTGGGCGACATCAGCGTCATCTCGAGCCCGTACCGCCGGGACGGTGCCAGCGTCGGCTCGTTCGGGATCGTGGGCCCGACTCGCATGGACTACAAGAAGTACATACCCTTGGTGGGGTTTGCGGCCGATGTGCTAAGCGACATTCTGGATGGGCGGCGTCCTGGCGCCTCCAGGGGCTCCTGAACCAAGCTAGAACAAGGCGGGTACGAAGAATGAGCGAACAAGCTGGGGACAAGCCGGAAGACGGGCAGGCCAACGGCACGAGCGAAGACGAAGAGGTCATCTTTCCGGAGGAGGAAGCAGAGGATGAGCGAACCGACCTCGAAAAGGCCCACGCTGAGCGCGACCGAATGCGCGAGCAGCTCCTGCGCATCGCGGCCGATTTCGACAATTTTCGCAAGCGGTCGCGCAAGGAAATCGAAGAAGTTCGCCGGCGCACCGTGGAAGACACCCTCCGGGAGGTTCTGCCGATCGTCGACAACCTGGAGCGGGCGGCGGGTGCGATGACCGATGCAACCGAGATCTCGGCGGTCACCGAAGGCGTCCACATGGTGCTGCGGGGCTTCGAGGACATCGCCAGCCGATTGGGGCTGAAGCGTGTCGCGACCGTCGGGAACTTGTTCGACCCGACCTGCCATGACGCCATGCAGCAAGAAGAAACCGACGAACACGCGCCTGGGACCATCGTTGCGGAGATCGTTCCCGGCTACTACCTCGGAGAGCGGCTCCTACGGCCGGCGATGGTCGTGGTGGCGAAGCCGCCGACCGGCAGGGGTGATCAGGGCGGGGAGTCATCCACTGATGGTGATGGCGCAAGCGAATAGTCTCCCGTTAGATGCGCCAACCCCCCGCCTCGGGGTATAAAGAAAGCTAGGGCTAGATGGGGAAGATCATCGGGATCGATCTGGGAACGACCAATTCTTGCGTCGCGTTTGTCGACAACGGAGAGCCACAGGTGATCCCGAACGCCGAAGGCAGCCGCACCACACCGTCGGTCGTGTCGTTCTCCAAGGACGGCGAGCGCCGTGTGGGCAGCGTGGCCAAGCGCCAAGGTGTCACCAATCCCGAGACTACCGTCTTTGCGATCAAGCGCCTGATGGGACTCGCGTTCGACGCAGAGCCGGCCCAAAAACACGCTCGCGTCGTGCCTTACAGGGTCGTCGAAAGCACACGTGGCGACGCCGCCGTTCAAATCGAAGATCACCAGTACTCGCCACCGGAAATCTCGGCGATGATCCTCGACAAGATGCGCGAGGTCGCGGAGTCGTTCGATGCGCAGCGTTCCGCGACCATTGCAGCGGGAAAGATCGCGGGCCTCAACGTTCGCCGGATCATCAACGAGCCCACTGCGGCCGCGCTCGCGTACGGCTTCAAAGAGAAAGAGGGCAAGCGGGTAGCCGTCTACGACTTGGGCGGCGGCACGTTCGATATCTCGATCTTGGAAATCTCAAACGGCGTGTTCAGCGTGAAGTCGACTGCAGGCGACACACACCTCGGCGGCGAAGACTTGGACAACGCGCTGGTCGAAGAGCTCGCGCGGCGCTTCGAAGACAGCAGCGGGATCAACTTGCGCGAAGATCGGGTCGCGCTTCAACGTCTCAAGGAGCAAGCCGAAAAGGCCAAGCACGAGCTGTCTTCATCCCTGTCTACCGAGATCAACCTCCCCTTTATCGCAGCGGACGAATCCGGCCCGAAGCACCTCGAAACCAAGCTCAAGCGCAGCGAGCTCGAGATCCTGGTCTCAGAGATCATCGACCAGACGCTCGGCCCCTGTCAGCAAGCGTTGGACGACGCCGGGGTCAAGAGGGAAGACATCGACGAGATCCTGCTGGTGGGCGGCCAAAGCCGCATGCCGATGGTCCAGTCCAAGGTCGCGGACTTCTTCGGGAAGCAACCCCACAAAGGCGTCAATCCCGACGAGGTGGTGGCCATGGGCGCCGCGCTGCAAGGCGCCGCGCTGGTTGGCGACGTCGAGGAGGTTCTTCTGCTCGACGTGACGCCTCTGAGCCTCGGCGTCGAGACCGGTGGCGGGGTGTTCTACAAGCTGATCCCTCGCAACACCACGGTGCCCACCCGTTCGAAAGAGATCTTCACGACGAGCGTCGACAACCAGAGCTTCGTTCCGATTCACGTGTTGCAGGGCGAACGTGACATGGCGGAGGACAACAAATCGTTGGCCAAGTTCGAGCTCGCGCCCATCCTGCCCGCGCCGCGCGGCGTCCCGGAGATCGAGGTGACGTTCGACATCGATGCAGACGGTGTCGTCAACGTGAGCGCCAAGGACTTGGGGACGAGCCGCGAACAGAACATCCGGGTCGTGGCATCGAGCGGTCTCACCGAAGAAGACATCGAGCGAATCATCGGAGAAGCCGACGCCTACAAGACGAGCGACCAGAAGCGTCGCGATCTCGCCGAGCTCCGCAATGCAGCCGAGGCTCTCCTCTACACCAGCGAGCGGGCAGTCGCGGAGTGCCGCGAGCTCGTCCCCGAAGAAGTCATCGCTCAGGTCGAGGCTGACGTCGAAGCACTCCACGTGTGTATCGACGAAGGCGACGCTATCGCGATCAAAGACGCTCTCGAAACGCTCGAGCTCAGCGCCTACAAGATCGCCGAGGCAATGTACGGCAACGTCGATCTCGATGCGCCGGTCGAGAGCGAAGCTCAGTCCGACTCGTGAACGTGGACGAGCCAGCGCGGGCCGCCGGCGCGGAGTGGCTGGCGCGCATGCGGTGGGGAGCGCTCGCAATCCAGGCCGCGGCCGTTCTCGTTGCGACCGAGGGCTTGGGCGTCGACCTCCCTTTCGTCCCCGTGTGGTCGCTCGTCGCCGTGGGCGCCCTGTCGAACCTCTGGCTGGCATCGCGCAAGGATCGGGCAGGTCACCTGGGCACGTTCTTGGTCCTGGACGTCGTGCTCCTGACCGGCTTGCTCTACTTGTCCGGCGGGCCCACCAACCCTTTCAGCATCATCTACGTCGTGTACATCGCGATGTCCGCGGTGATGCTGGCTCCGAAGTGGACCTGGACGATTGCCGGTCTTTCGATTGTCTCGTTTGCCGCCCTTTTCGTGGTCCACATCCCGAGCGAACACCTGGGTCACACCGGGCAAGGCGGCGGTTTTCAAACTCATCTGTACGGAATGTTCGTCGCGCTCGCGCTGGCCGTTGCGCTGATTACTTACTTCGTGAGCCAGCTGTCGCTCGAGCTCCGCCGCCGGGAGCGCGCGCTGGCCGAGGCGCAGGAGCGCACCCACCGCTGGGGCAAGCTCGCGTCCATTGCGACCCTGGCTGCTGGCGCTGCCCATGAGCTCGGGACTCCGCTCGGCACGATTGCCGTTGCGGCCAAAGAGATGGAGCGACAAGCGCGGACGATTCCAGGCGGCGAAGGGCTCGCCCAAGACGCGGAGTTGATTCGCGAGGAGCTGGAGCGGTGCAGGGTGGTCCTCGACCGGATGGCCGCGGCGGGCGGGGAGCACATGGGCGAGACCCGGAGCTCCGTCTCGATCGAAGACCTGTTCACCAAGGTGCGCAGCCATCTGAACCCCGAACAAGCGCAACGGTGGGTCGCCACGACCGACGTGGCCGCCATCGAAGCCCCTCGAGAGGCGCTCGTGCAAATGGTCGAGAACATCGCGCGCAACGGTTTCGACGCGTGTGAAGCAGGCCGCGTTTTGCTCGACGTGCGTGGGGGCGATCGAGCGGTTGCGCTTCGCTTTGTCGATGAGGGCCACGGGATGGACGAACACACGGCGAAACGCGCGACCGAGCCCTTCTTCACGACAAAGAACACTGGCGACCGGATGGGTCTAGGGTTGTTCCTGGCGCGGACACTCGTAGACTCGTTGGGCGGTCAACTGACGATCGAGTCGACGACCGGCCAAGGGACGACGATTCGCGTCGTGCTTCCCCGACACCCATGACCGACGCACACGATCTCCCCTTGCCCGCACCATCGATCTTACTCGTCGACGACGACGAGCGGTTCCGGTCACGGATGACGCGCGCGTTCGAGGAGCGCGGCTACGAGGCGCAACAAGCGAACGGTTACGCGCACGCGATTGAGATCGCGGAGCACGAGAGCACCGAATATGCGGTCGTCGACCTTCGCATGCCGGGCAAGTCCGGCTTAGAGGTGGTTCGCGAGCTGCACCGCGTCGATCCGGCGACCAAGATCGTCGTGCTGACGGGTTACGGAAGCATCGCGACGGCGCTCGAGGCCGTGCGGCTCGGCGCGACCCACTATCTGACCAAGCCGGCGGACGTCGACGAGGTCATCGCGGCGTTCGACCGGGGGAAAGGCCAGGCTGCAGCGGAGGCCCCCGCAACGGGAAGCGAGCCCCCCGAGACGCCGTCCCTGGCCCGCGTCGAGTGGGAGCACATCCAGCGCGTCCTGACCGACTGCGGCGGCAACATCACCAAGGCCGCGGAAAAA
>JAFDAJ010000180.1:583-5842 GCA_019313915.1 Deltaproteobacteria bacterium | reverse complement strand
GCCGATCGACGACTGGGACGCCGGAACCGACGAGCTCATCATGGGCGACATCGCGGTCCCGCCTGAGCAGCCGTTGATGGGGAAGATCGCGCCGCCCCCTGCGAATGAACGCTCCGATCGATGAGCAACACAAACGCCTATTGTATCCGGGTCACGGTGTGTATACTCGCGTCTCTACTTCGGCGGCAGGAGGAATCATGGGCAACTCGCTTCGGCTCTTTGGCGTTTCTGTGGTGTTGGTGTTCGCGGCGTGCGCTTCGGACGGAGGTGATGGCACCGGCGGCTCCGGTGGTATGGCCGGTGACGGCGGAGCCGGCGGCATGGCCGGCGCGGGCGGTGACGCCGGGGCTGGTGGCATGGCCGGCGCGGGTGGCATAGCCGGTACTGGCGGCGCCGGGGGCGGCAGCGCCCTCTGCACGGACAACGGCAATTGCACCGACGACGACTGCGTTTGCGCTGACTGCGACGCCGACGTCGGTTGCAAAAACAACTGCGACAACGATGGGGAGTGCCAGGCATTCCGCGAGGGGTGTGCTTGCGACGATTGCACGACTCATCCCGAATGCCTGAACTGAAGGAGGCCAACTCCTACGCATTCGGATGCGGCGCTCCCGCCCTCACCCCCCGTTGGGCTGCCCCATTCGCAACGGACCACCACGTGCGGTTGGCCACGCCACGCACGCATCACCCGAGCCCGGAACGCTGAAGACGTCCATGCCATGGTCGAAGGTCTGCACGAAGATCTCGAGCTCGCCGTCGCCATCGAGGTCCCCCACGGTGGGCGCGGCGGGCGCCCCGTTTCCGTTTCCGTTGCTGCCTGGGTTCGGTAACGCAATGTCGTGCAACAGGGTTCCGTCCGCGGCGAGGACGACGAGGTTGCCTGAGTCGGTGACGTCGGGTGCACCATAGGTGGCAAAGAGGACTTCGGGCGATCCGTCCTGGTTGAGGTCCGCGACCACCGGTTCCGAGGCGTACATGACTTGGTGACCGTGCATGTAGTTGAACCGCCACAAGCGCTGGGCATCCGCGTCGTATGCGTAAAGGAAGCCGTCGTTGAGCGATACGAGGATCTCGGGTCGATCGTCGCCCTGGAGATTCACGGTGACAGCTGCGGGAACTCCGCTCGGTGGGTACCAACCGTCGACCGAGATCGGGCGTTCGCCGCGCGGTAGATCTTCCCATCCGGACAGGCGCATCGCGGATCGCGAGCCGTCGCCGTACGCGCCCTCGAGCACCATCAACGCGTACGCTTGAGTTTCATAGGGCTCATGCATCTCGACGTTGGGAATGCCGAGCACCTCGTTGTCGCCGTCGCCGTCGAGGTCGACGATGTTCGGCGGGGACGCGGTCCACTGCAGCCACTCGGTCCAGCTCGGATGAGGCCATTCGCCGGTGTGGTCATGATAGTGGTCCGCTTCGACCTGTGGGTCCGCCCAGCGGATGAACTGTCCCCAGGTCAGGCGTTCGCCGGCAAACTCCGAGCTGCGGTTCGTGAACCATGGAGCGCTGTCGATCGCGACCCCGTCATGGTTGAAGGCTTGGATGTGATGATTGTCGTACGTTGCGACGATCTCCAGCTCGGGATCATCATCGATGTCCCCGATCGCGACGTTGAGACCGTAACAGCCAAACCCGTGGTGCCCCTGAAGGTTCCGGTCTGCATCGTTGCCTTCGCCCGAGCGGTTGTTGTATCGCGGCCACGCCGGTTGATGACCACCGGCCGGTTGATAGCTACGGCCATCGACGTCGAAGACGAACACCTGTGCGCCGCCGTCTTCGGTGCTGGCGGTCTGCGTCGTCGTGGCCACCACTTCGATCAGTCCGTCTCCGTCGAGGTCTGCCGCAGCGAGGCCTCTTACTTCCGGTTGATTGTTTCCAGTGGTCGTGTCGGCGACCCAACGGCGATCGAGCGCGGACGAGTTTCCCGACCACGAGTAGGCCACCACCTGGTGTCCGCGACCCACGATGATCTCTTGTGAGCCATCCCCTTCGAGGTCTACGACGACATGTGGCGCATAGACGCGCCCGCCGTCGCCGTCATCGGAATCAGCCAGCAGCCGGCGTTCGCTGTCGAAGATGTACACTGAGTAGTACGCGGCGATCAGCTCGTTGCTACCGTCACCGTCGAGGTCCGCGATCACGGGCGAGGCATACCAGCTGGTTTGGCCTCGAAGGTTGGCGATGAACACCGGCTCTTGCACCTCGCCTGTAGGCTCCCCGGCCGTACAGATCGCGTTGCGCTCCCCTCCCGTGCTGCTGCCTCCCTGGCGCAGGCCGTCATTGCTTCCACTACTACACGCCGTCGTCCCAACGAACGAAAGAAGGAGCGCGACTCTACGCGTACGTCCCCAGGTCTTCATCAATCCCCCGATCGCTACGAGCTCGAGAAAGCTCGTTATTCATAGTAGTCGAGCCGCCACGCTCTGCCGTCGTTTCACCATTTGGATATGCTCGACGACGTCAGGGCGCTTCATCAGAAGGTTGCTAAATCTGGCGGCTGGCATGCGCAGCACCAGTACTTCGCTCGCGGCTTCGACGGTGATCGGAGACGGTCGGCGCGTTAGCAGCGATTCTTGGCCGATTGCCTGTCCCAGCTCCATGTTCCCGAGGCGCGTCCCTTCGCCCGTTCTGGCGACGACGCGGCCGCAAAGTGGAAGGTACATACCGTCCGAGCGCTTGCCGGCTTCGACGATCTTCGTGCCGGCAAGAGCGCGTCGCACTTCGAACGAGCTAGCGATCTGCCTTCGGGTCTTCTCGTCAAATGCCGTGAAGATGGGATTCGTGCGGAGTAGGGTAGCCACGAGGCGGCGGCTCAAGATCTCGAAGAGCACGTCGTCGAAGGGCGGGTGCTGTCGGACGAGCCCGTCGAGAAGGAGCTTGCTGATTCGAAGCGCACGAACTCGACCGCAGGCGATGACGTCCTCGCCGTAGCTCACGTTCGAGAGCAGGCACGAAACGCCGGCCACGTCTCCCTCGCCGAGAAGTAGGGTCCGAATATCGCTCCCTCGCCGTCCGACGGCATTGCCCTCGACCAGCACGTAAAGAGCCTCCGCGCTGGTGCCCGCGGTAACCAGGCGCTGCCCATCTTCCACATCGATCAGCGTCGACTCCTTGATCAGGGCTTCCAGAATGTACCGCGGCACCTCGGCGAACAGCGGCATCGCGGGAAGCTGCGCGAGTGTCCGGGCGCTTGGACGCTGACTTATCAGGGACTCGCGCGGCGACGGCCTTTGGAGAAGCTCAACATCGGTGATGTCGAGTTTGATGTCCTCTGTCTTTTCGGGCTTCGTAAAGCGAGTTTCGCCAAGCGGCGCGGTCTGGTCGCTTATCAAAGGGAGCGCGTCCGTAATCAGGCTTTGCGTCTCCGTCGTTGGCCCCTCCGAGTCCGGAGTGGGCGGTTCGTCGGCCGTCACGATGATGTTGCGATTCTCACGGTGGAGCCTACGTGCCGCCTCCGGATCCACACGTCCGAGCACCTCGCCCTTGCTCGGATCAATCGCCAAGATCACTTTCGCCATCGCAGCAGCGCGAGCCACGAAGCCCTTGGCCGCGTAGAGGTCGACAGCGCGCTCATAGGCGATGACCGCGTCGGCCTTCCGTCCCACCCGCTGCAGGAGGTCGCCTCGTCGGTGCGGCCACCGCGGCTCATCCGTTCGTTGCTTCTCGATCAGCTGATAGAGATCGAGCGCTTCGTTAACTCGGTCGGCTTTGAGTGCCTTGCCGAGCTGGGCACGAAGATTCGTCGTCTTGCTAGGGCGTTTGAACATCCTTCCCCCCCGGAAGAAGATACACGACTCACCCTAACGGCTTATTTCGCATACACCCAACCCGCGCCCGAGGCTGATGCACAGAATACCTGCACACATGATCCGTGCATGGGCCAAAACACCACGATTTCGGTTGATGCGGACCTCTCGCGGTGGACGCGCTAGTCTACGGCGACCGAGGAGGCATCAATGGTTCCGGACGAGAGTATGGCGTACGCGATCGCGACTTGGGCTCGTTTCGACGCGGGTGTCTCCGATGATCTTCTTCGTGCGCTGGCGGCTGCGTTTGCGCTGGTGGCAGTCGCGGACGGTGAGCTTGCGAAATCCGAGGCCGACGAGTTTGTCGAGTTGCTGCGGAGCAAGTCGGACGTCTTTTCCAGCGTTGATTTCGACGCGCTCGAGCTGGTCTTTCGCGATCTGACCGATGCCTTGATCGGTGACCCGGAACAGGGCCGCGTGCGTGCCTGCGACTGCATCGCGCGCATGAAGGGAGACCCTGCCAAATGCGAGCTGGTTCGCAGCGGGGCTGCCATTGCTGTTGCCGCCGACGGTCATGTGCGGGCGCCGGAGCAAGCCGCCATGCAAGAGATCTGCGCCGCTCTCGGCCTCGAACCCTAGTGGCGCGACCAAGCGGTAGCGCTCGGGGCCGATTCGGTCAGGTTGCCGCGTAGGGTCGTCACGCAGGTTCCGCGAAGCTTGACGCGATCGCCTGCAAGCTCCACCTCGAGCTCTCCGCCCCGCGCAGACAGTTGGTGGGCGGTCATTATGCTCTTGTCGAGGCGGCTCGCCCAGAACGGGGTGAGGCAGCAATGCGCGGAGCCCGTGACCGGGTCCTCGTCGATGCCGAATCGGGGCGCAAAGAACCGAGACACGAAGTCGACATTGTCCTGCGTTGCGGGCGCGGTGATGATCACCCCGCGCGTTTCGACTGCGTGCAGGGCGCCGAAGTTCGGGTCGCAAGCGCGGACGGCTGCCTCGTCGGTGAGCAATACGATGTAGTCCTCGAGGTCGCGCCCGATCCAGGATGGCGTGACACCAAGCGCTTCGATCAGGCCGGCCGGGGCCTCCACCTCAACGGCAGGGCGTACAGGGAAATCCAATTCGATGACTCGGCCGAGCGGGGCGGCGGTAAGCTCACCACTGAGGGTCGAGAAGCGCGCTACCTTGCGGTGTTCCAGCCACCCTTCCTCCCAGAGCACGTGCGCAGCTGCGAGCGTCGCATGACCGCAAAGACGCACCTCGCCTCCCGGTGTGAACCAGCGCAGCTCGAAGCTCCCGTCTCGCACTCGAATACAGAACGCGGTCTCCGAGTGCTTCATCTCAGCCGCGATCGATTGCATCCATGCGTCGGTGGTCTTCTCGCTGAGCACGCACACCGCAGCGGGGTTCCCGGCGAAGGCCGTGTGCGTGAAGGCGTCAACGACGGTGATGCGTTGCCCCATGCCTCACGGCTAGCACTTCCTGAGGCCGGCAGCGACCCCCAAGTTGGATT
>JAFDAJ010000180.1:0-554 GCA_019313915.1 Deltaproteobacteria bacterium | reverse complement strand
GCTGGATTCGCTGTCGGTCAGTCGTCGA
Organism: Deltaproteobacteria bacterium; assembly: GCA_019313915.1. Taxonomy (GTDB): domain Bacteria; phylum Myxococcota_A; class Polyangia; order Polyangiales; family Houyiibacteriaceae; genus SG8-38. The sequence goes on along the minus strand of JAFDAJ010000180.1, from coordinate 526 downwards.
AGCGCTCAGTGCCTGGCAACTCCAGGATCAGGTCCTTGCTATAGGCCGTCGATGGGGTTTGGAATCCGGGCGTGTGCTGCCCGTCGCAGATCTTCTGGGCGATGCTCAAAGACATCCGCGCCGTCAACGTATAACCCTCGGGGGTGCGCAGCCGAGACACCGCGGTCTGGCCGTCCGCTGCTCTCGCCTCACCCCAGAGCTCGTTGTGGGCCGTCGCGCGTGCTTCGTCATCGGGCCCTGCAGGGGCGGCTTCGATGCGCTTCTTGATCATGTTCTGGACGGGGCGCGTCCCGAGAAGTGGCAGGAAAGGCCTCGCAAACCGCAGCATTTGAGCCGGCCGCTTTGGGACTCCCGTGTACACCATGATGTTCGGGATGCCCGTGCTCTTGTAGGCCGTGACCACGTCGCCCCACGGGATCGACATGCAGTGCGTCGGCCGGCCATCGCCGAAGTCGATCATGCGCGTCTTCCACGCCGTGGGAACCCGGACCAACTCGCCATCGCGACGAATCGTGCCACCCCGGTG
>JAFDAJ010000179.1 GCA_019313915.1 Deltaproteobacteria bacterium | reverse complement strand
CCCGCCAAGATCGTCCGCGTGGCCCGGACCGTAATCTTCTGCCCCGTGATGCCTCTGACGTCGGGCGTGAGGGCCTCGGCTTCCACGCCCTTCACGACGTCGCCTTCGCGCAGAACGCGAACCACCCGCGCGCGGTGAATGAGCTTGGCCTTGTTGTCCAACGCACCAGGAATCGTCGTGACGAGCATCGATTGCTTCGCGTCGACGGGGCAACCAAGACCGCAGTATCCTAGGTTCAAGCAGCCGCGCACGTTGCGGCGAATCGTTGCCCACGAGTAACCGAGCTTCTCGGAGGCTCGCTGCAGCATGGCGTTGTTGTTGTTCGGTGCCTGGGGCCACTTGTGGATGTTGAGCCGCTTCTCCATGTGTTCGTAGTACGGCGCCATCTCTTCGACCGAGCAGCCACTCACACCCATGTGCTCCGCCCAGAACTTCAGCGTTTCGGGTGGCGTACGGAAGCTCGTCGTCCAGTTGACGGTCGTGGAGCCGCCGACCGAGCGGCCCTGCAAGATCACCATTCCGCCGTCTTTGGTGCCACGCCCCGTGCCCTCTTGATAGAGGTCGCGATAAGCGGAGCGCTCCTGCATGTCGAACTGGCTCGACGTCTTGAGCGGCCCTGCTTCGAGGAGAATGACGCTCAGTCCAGCGTTGCTGAGTGTCTCGGCGGCGGTGCCTCCGCCCGCCCCGGTCCCCACGATGACGACGTCGGCCTCGAGCTCGAGCGAGGACGTCAGCTGACTGGCATCCGTGATGTCCCAACCTCGTTCGGCGGCTTTGTTATAGGGATCGGTCGTGCTGCCGAGGGTAAGCGTCGATAGATCCGTCACGGCGTGGCCTCCTTGGCCGGAGTCGCTGCCGGGATGACGGCTGCCACCTTCTTAGGTGGACCGGGGTAACCAGTCGTCAGTGCGTTCTCGGGGATGAGGTACCAAGCACTGATGATGAGCCTGATCACCGCCGCGTAGATCGCGTTCAACAAACCAATGTTGCTGTCGCGCAAGCGAGCAAGCGCGCGCTCTGCGTCATCCAAGGAAGCTTTCGACCAGGCGGGCCACTGTCCGGTCGTCAAGCCGCGAGTGAGCCCAAAGCTCAGCACGTCGAAGGCTTGGAGTACGCCCGCGACCACCGGCTCGGAAAGGTCGACCATCAACGTGTCGAACGATTGCAAAGTCTGGTCGAGCTGGGCGGTGTCGCCGGGCGCAATCTTCCCTTTCATGACCGCAGGCGTAAGGGCGCGCAGTAGCTCCACGTCCTCCGGGCGGAGGATTCTCATGCCGGATGCGGGCGCGCTGGATGTGCAACCCGACAAGGTCGCGCCAGCACTCATGGTCGATAGCGCAGCGGCGCCCGCCATCGACACCTTGAGGAAGTCGCGTCGATCGGTTTTCATTGGAGCGGCCAGTGTACCCACAGACGCGGGCCCATCGTCCAGCACAAAACGTGATTTCACGCGCGGGGGCTGCGGACGAAATACTCGCTCATGGTGACGCTCGTGAGCTTCCAAATCGGGAGAAAGGCGGCGACGCTTTGCAGCATGATCGCCATATTCTTGAGGACCTCAAATCGATTGCGGGCGCCATAGAAGAGGAAGGGGTTCTTCATGTGCCTTTCAGAAGGCCAAGATTCCTCGACAATCCCTTCATAGGGGACCGCACCTGGCGTCAACACCTCGTCGACCACGTTTCGCACGTAGCGGGCCCGCGGCTGCATCTGCTCCGACATCGGCCCCTGACGATTGAACCAGTGCCGCATCCATCGATCCTTGGGAATGCGTTTCGGCCGCTCCAAAGGGGTGACCGAGATGACGTAAGGCGAACGCTCTCCGTCGGGCCAGTCGCGCGGTGCGCCATGCGGGTTGCCGCCGTAGTCGGTGTAGACGTGCTCGCGGACGCGGTAACCGGCGATGTCGAACCCAGCCTCGATGAGAATCACCTCGAGTGCGCTTCGCGCATTGAGGTCATCAATCCAGAGGCTGACCTCGGCTGAAAACGGGTTCGTAAACTTGGTGGTGGGTGTCGGCGAAGGTGCCGTGGCGAGGTCGTCGTCGATGTTCATCAACAAGCCGCGCGCACCTGTGTCGAGCAGCTTCGGCGCGCAATGTTCGAGCAACGTCACACGACGATCGGCTGGCTCCATCGATTGGCGCGGCCAGAGTAAGTAGATGAGCTTGATCATCGCGCGGCCTTAAAACGATCGTGCGTCGCCCGAAACTCGTGCATGAGCTTTGGTATGCCCTCAGCCGCGCTGGTTCGCGGCTCGTAACCCAGGTGAGCGCGCGCTTTGTCGACGCGGAACGACGCGTCGCGGCAGATCGACAGCACTCCCCGCCGCGTCACCGTTGGAAACGGACCCCCGAGATAGTGCATGACCTCTCCCAGATATGCGAACGCATAGGCCACCCGGCGCGGAACGTGGAACTTGGGCCAGGTGTAGCCCAATCCTTCGACGATGGGCCGATACCAGGTGACGGGATTGATAGGCTCGTCGTCGCTCACGAAATACGCTTCACCGGCAACGAGATCAGGGTCATCGGTGAGCTTGTGCGCCACCAAGAAGTGAACGTCGATCACCGAATCGACGTGGACGTTGTCCGTCACCGACGTGCCATCTCCAATTGTGGCCTTGAACTGACCAGCCGCAAGATGCTCGAGAAAGTCGCGCACCATCATCGCGCCTTCGCCCGGACCCCATACACCACCGGGGCGAACCGCCGCGGTGCGCAGCCCATTGGGGTCGTCGGCTTCGAGGACGAGCTTTTCGGCTCGACTCTTGGTCTGTGAGTAGAGGTCAGGCAGACCATCGGCTCCCACGTACGGTGCCGTTTCGTCGCCTTCGCGAATCGGGCGGTCTACTGCCACGGTGATCGAGCTGGTGAAGACTAGCTTCTTCACGCCCGCGGCCTGGCACGCTCGAATCACGCATTCGGTGCCCTCGACGTTGACTCCATATACGTGCCGGCGAACGCTCGGACGCGCGAGGGTCAGCGTGTTGATGATCGCGGCAGCATGAAAAACCGTGTCGACACCTTCACATGCCGGCTGCATGTCGCTCGGTTGACGGATGTCCCCGACGATACTCTTCACACGTGAATCGCCCTGAAACGACGCGAGGTCGAGCGCACGGACCTCACAGCCAAGCTCCAACAAGCGGCGCACGAGGTGCTTGCCAACGTAGCCATTGCCGCCGGTGACCAGGCAGACAGGACCAACTTGATTTGGATCGACGGGGAGCTCCATGAGTCGCTGCGAACCTCGAGGCGGCGTGCTAGCGTCCGCCGTCCAAATGAGCAACCTGACGCCACTCGTAGTCGAAGATGTCGAAGGGACGCGGTGGGACGATGGCGCGGACCTGGTCGTGGTGGGCCTAGGCGCGGCAGGCATCACCGCGGCGATCGAGGCCCGCGAGCGTGGCGCCGACGTCGTCCTCTTGGACCGCTTCGAGGGGGGCGGTGCCACGGCGATCAGTGGTGGGGTCTTCTACGCAGGTGGCGGCACGCACATCCAGCAAGCTGCTGGCGTCAACGACACCGTCGAGAACATGTACCGCTATCTGTCAATGGAGGTGCAGGACGCGGTGACGGACGAGACGCTGCGAGAGTTCTGCGAGACGAGCGCGGCCAACGTGAAGTGGCTGACCGACCGCGGCGTACCGTTCTTACCCACCTTGTGTCCGGTCAAGACCTCGTATCCGACGAACGAGTATCATCTCTACTATTCGGGAAACGAGACGTTCCCTCCCTACAGTGACCACGCGAAACCCGCGCAGCGAGGACATCGTGCCGATGGGGGAGCGTTCCCAGGCTTCAACATCATCGAACCACTGCGGCAGACCGCGATTCGGGAGGGAGTGCGGATTCTGCTTCAGTCCCGCGTCAGTCGGCTGATCGTCGACGGCTCGGGAGGTGTCGCGGGGCTCGAGTACCAGCACATACCATCGAAGTTTTGGCGAACGCTCCACCAGCGGTTGCACCGCCTCGAGACGACGGTCGCCAAAGTCGCTACGGGGCTTGCGGGCTGGCTGCGCAGGCGATGCGACGCGATCGAAAACAAGCACTCCGCGCCGCGCCGCATTCGATGCAAGCAAGGGGTGGTTTTGTGCGCCGGCGGATTCATCTTCAACCGTGAGATGGTCGCCGAGCACCTGCCCGAGTTCGTGCCGGGCTTGCCACTGGGCACGGCTGGCGACGACGGCCTGGGAATTCGGCTTGGCCAAAGCGTGGGCGGCAAGCTCAAACACATGCAACGGGCTTCCGCGTGGCGTTTTCTCTATCCACCCAACGCGTTTGCGGAAGGCGTTCTGATCAACGACAAAGGGAAGCGGTTCGCCAACGAGTTCTGGTACGGGGCTAAAATCGGGGAGGCCATGGTCGAACAAAACCACGGCGTTGCCACCCTGATCATCGACAAGCACCTCAAGAAGCTTGCCCACGAGCAATCCAAACCGGGCAAGCTCCAATGGTTTCAACGTGCCGGCGCCCTCATGAACCTCTACTTCAACTGCAAGAAGGCCAAGGACGTCGATACCCTCGCTAAGATGCTCGATGTGCCCCGCGACGCGCTTCAAGAAACTATCGATGAGTACAACGCGGCCGCGCAGGGCAAACGCACGGACCGGTTTGACAAAGCCGGCGACAGCATGCGCCCGCTACCGGACGGGCCCTACTACGCGATCGATTGCTCCCTCGGCTCGAAACGGCACCTCTGCGCGGTCATGACCCTAGGCGGCCTCGCCGTCGACGAACAAACAGGCCAAGTCCTGAACGAAAACGGAACCACGGTCCCAGGCCTCTACGCCGCAGGCAGAAACGCCGTCGGCATCTGCTCCCGCCAATACGTAAGCGGCCTATCGATAGCCGACTGCATCTATTCGGGATTGCGTGCCTCGAGGCACGCAATCCCGTAACCCCGTGAAGAGGCGACAGCCTCTTTTTACGGGGCGGGGTCCCTGCCAGTTCAGCACCCGGTGGTTGCTAAAGTGCCGGAAGTGGTTGTGTAGGTTGCGTCTAGGACGCCGGTTGCCGCGTCGTAGGACCAGTCTTCTTCGGGGAGCGGGGTGCCGTCTAGGTTTACCCCGCAGACGTCGAAGGGTTGGGTGAGTGTGCGGGTGGTCGCTTCTAGGTGGATGGTGCGCTCCGTGCTGTTTTCGAGCGTCAGTGTCCAAGTGCCGTCGCCTTCGACGCTCGTCCAGGTACCATCGTCGTAGAACTTGCCCGCGGTTTCGCCACGCGGGAAGGCAAGGACGTGAAGTAGGTGGTCGCGATCCGAGGC
>JAFDAJ010000178.1 GCA_019313915.1 Deltaproteobacteria bacterium | reverse complement strand
TCTTGAGCTCGATGAGGTTCTTCACCGTGTCCAAGATGTCGGTGTTGGTGAGGACCGTGTGGTCCAGACTCGGCCGCTCGCCCTCTTCGACGTCCTTGTAGAACTTGTAGTTCAACTTGAGACGCCCGACCTGGCTCAGGTCATAGCGCTCCGGGTTGAAGAACAGGTTGTTGAAGAGATTCCGCGCGGTGTCGAGGGTGGGCGGATCGCCCGGGCGCAAGCGACGGTAGATCTCGAGGATACCCTCGTCCTGCGACTGCACCTTGTCGACCAGCAGCGTGTCCCTGAGATAAGATCCGACGTTGAGGCCGTCGATGAAGAGCACCTTGAACTCGTTGACGCTCGCCTCGCGGAGCGCGTCGATGCGGGCCTCGGTGACCTCTTCGTTGACCGCGAGCAGAATCTCACCGGTGTCCTCGTCGATGACGTCTTCCGCGGCGACCTTCCCGATGACTTCACTGAAGTCGATCGGCAGGTAGTCGAGCCCTGCGGACTTGAGCTTGCGAATCGCGGCCCGTGTGAACTTGCGGTTCTTGCGAACGATAACGTCGTCGCCGACGGCAATGTCGTGCGTCGCACGCTGACCCGCAAGAAGCTCGTATTCGATCGACTTGGCGTACTGGTCCTTCGAGAGGATGTAGACCGTCTCGGTGTCGTAGTAGTAGTTGAGGAGCTCCTGGGTATTGTACCCGAGCGCCTTGAGCAGCACCGTCGCCGGCATCTTGCGGCGGCGGTCGATGCGGACGTAGAGCAAATCCTTCGGGTCGAACTCGAGATCGAGCCAGGAGCCACGGTAAGGAATGATGCGCGCCTGGTACAGCAGCTTGCCCGACGAGTGCGTCTTGCCACGGTCGTGGTCGAAGAAGACACCCGGGCTACGGTGGAGCTGGCTGACGACGACGCGTTCGGTCCCGTTGATGATGAACGTCCCGTTGACGGTCATCAGCGGGATCTCGCCGAAGTAGACTTCCTGCTCCTTGATATCGCGGACGGCCCGCTCGGTGCTGTCACCGCCGGTGTCGTAGATGATGAGCTGGATCGTCACTTTGATCGGCGCGGCGTAGGTCATCCCACGCTGCCGACACTCGTCGACGTCGTACTTCGGCCTCTCGAGTGTGTACCCGCCAAATACCAACTCGCTCGTTCCATTGAAGTCGCGAATCGGGAACACACTGTTGAAGACGCCCTGAAGACCGGTATTTTCCCGATCGTCCCTGGGAACATCTGTTTGAAGGAACTTATCGTACGAGCGCTTTTGAATGTCGATCAGGTTCGGGATCTCGAGGATGTGCTCGATTTTCCCAAAGGAATGTCGCATTCGAAAGTTCGTCTGAATCGTCGCCGCCATTAGAGAGACTCCTACCGAACCACTGCTACTGGAACCCTAAAGCCAAGAATTAAGAAACGCGTGCGCGACAAGGAGACCCTTTGGCCTCCCGCCGCTTCGCGGAAAGTCGTGAATGCTGTGCTGCGCGTACCGGTGCTGCCCCGGCCGGGACGTTAACCCGGTCGGGCCTATGTGCCAAGTCGCGGCACAGGGCTCCGAAACGTAACCCCATAGGGTTATTTGACGGTGACCTTGGCGCCAGCTTCTTCGAGCTTCTTTTTGATCTCGTCGGCCTCGTCCTTGGACACAGCCTCCTTGACGACCTTGGGAGCCGCTTCGACCAGGCCCTTGGCGTCCGCCAGGCCGAGCTGAGTGATCTCGCGGATGGCCTTGATCACGTTGATCTTCTTGCCACCAGCCTCGGTCAGCTCGACGTCGAACTCGGTCTGCTCTTCAGCGGCTTCAGCTGCGCCCGCCGCGGGACCGGCTACGGCCACCGCTGCCGGTGCTGCCGAAACGCCCCACTTCTCCTCGAGCTCATTAACCAGGTTCGCGACTTCCATGACAGTCCAGGAGCTCAGCTCTTCAACCATCTGTTCTACGTTCATATTTGCCATTCTTGACTCTCCGCTAACCGTGCGTGCGACACGGCTAAATTTGTTGGTGGATTACTCGCCTGCCTCTTTGCGCCGGTACGCGTCGAGAACGAGAGCGAGGTTTTGGGCCGGTGCATTGATTTGGCCGACCAGGTTCTGCATGGGCGCCATGAGCTGCGCGAGCAGCGAAGCGCGAATCTCGTCTTTACCCGGAAGCGTGGCGAGCTCTTTTGCGACTCGCTTCGCGTCCAGGACCTGGCCTTCGAGAAGACCACACTTGACGAGGAGCTTTTCATCTCCGTCCTTCGGCTGAAGAACGTCGGTGAACTCCGTACGGAAGTTCTTAATCACTTTGGCGGCAGCCGAAGGGTCTTCGAAGGACCACGCGATGGCCGTCGGGCCAGTGAGGTAGGCTGTGAACTCGTCGTTGTCGGCGAGCTCAGAACCTTCGAGTGCCTTTCGAACGACGTTGTTCTTGACGACCTTGTACTCGACTCCAGCCTCGCGGAAACGGGACCGAAGGTCCGTGATCAGCTCGACGTTCACGCCGCGAAAATCGACCAGCACAGTGGCGGTCGCGTTCGCGAAGCTCTCGCGGATGGAGACGGCCTGGGCCGCTTTCTCTTCTCGTGTAAGGCTCATGATTACGCCTCCACCTCTATACTGCCGGGGTCAACCTTGATGCCGGGGCCCATCGTGGAGCTCAGCGTAATGCTGCGAAGGTACGTGCCCTTGGCGGCAGGCGGCTTGGCCTTCACGAGTGCGCCGACCAACGACTTCACGTTGCCCTCGAGCTCGGGCTCACCGAAGGATTTCTTGCCTATCTGGGCGTGCACGATGCCCGCCTTTTCGACGCGGAACTCGACCTTGCCGGCCTTGGCTTCGTTCACGGCCTTGGTCACATCGAAGGTCACAGTACCGACCTTGGGGTTCGGCATCAGGCCACGAGGACCAAGGACACGGCCGAGACGGCCAACCTGCCCCATCATGTCCGGAGTGGCGATGACGGTGTCGAAGTCGAGCCAACCTTCGTTAATCTTCGCGACCATGTCGTCAGCACCAACGAAATCGGCGCCGGCTGCCTCGGCCTCACTCACCTTCTCGCCCTTGGCGAAAACGAGAACTCGGTTGGCTTTGCCTGTGCCATGCGGCAACACGACGGCGCCACGAACCATCTGGTCTGCGTGCTTCGGATCCACACCAAGCCGCACGGCGAGGTCGACCGACTCGTCGAAGTTGGCGAACGCGGTTTCTTTCAGCAGCGAGACGGCTTCACTGAGCGCGTAACGCCGGCTCTTGTCGGGCTTCTGTAGAGCGGCCGAGCGCTTTTTTCCGGTTTTCATTTTGACTCCTTGCGACGACTCGAAGCCGCCTACCACCAACTGAGGCCCTGGGTGGTCCAGGGAAGCGAAATCAATCGCTCGAGAGCGCTATTCAGCTAGCTCGACCCCCATGGAACGCGCGGTGCCGATGATGCTCTGCATGCATGTCTCGAGCGAGCCTGCGTTGGTATCTTGAAGCTTGATCTGCGCGATTTCCTTCACCTGCTCCAGAGTGATCTTGCCAACCTTGTCTTTGTTCGGACGCGCAGAGCCCGACTTCAGATTCAGAGTCTTCTTGATCAAGACGGCCGCGGGCGGCGTCTTCATGATGAAGCTGAAGGAACGATCCTGGTAAACGGAGATCACCACGGGGATGATCAGACCCGCGTCCTTCTGGGTCTTCGAGTTGAACTCCTTGCAGAACGCCATGATGTTGACGCCGTGCTGACCGAGCGCAGGCCCGACCGGCGGAGAAGGATTCGCCTTCCCTGCGGGGAGCTGAAGTTTGATCTGTCCGATGACCTTTTTCATGCGTACGGGCTTCTCCGGAGCGGCGAGTCATGCCTCAAGGCACGAAAAGTGCAACCCGTTTTTTGAGGGGACAGGATCCCCCTCCGTAAGTCGCTTGAGATCACAGTGCTTCTGGCCGAAGGATCCCAAATCATCCTTGGGATCCTTCGGCCAGAAGCGGCGTGATCTCAGGGGCTTACGGGGGGGGATCCTGTCCCCTAGTTGGTTTTTTCTACTTGGGCGTAGGCTAGCTCTACGGGGGTGGCTCGGCCGAAAATCGAGACTAGGACGCGAACCTTGTGCTTGTCGTGGTTCACTTCTTCGATGGCGCCTGTGAAGTTCGCGAAGGCGCCGGCGGTGACCCGGACGTGATCGCCCTTCTCGAACTCGACGCGAGGCTTGGGCTTAGCGGCGCCCTCCTCGACCTGCTGCTCGATCGCAGCGATCTCCCGCTCCGGAACCGGCGAGGGGTGGCGGCCACCGACGAAGCCATTGACCTTCGGCGTGTCCTTGATGAGGTGCCAGGTCCGATCGTCGAGGTCCATCTCGACGAAAATATAGCCTGGATAGAAGGTGCGCTGGCTCAGACGGCGCTGCCCGCCGCGAGTCTCCTGCACATTCTCTTTCGGGATGAGGATGTTCCCGAAGCGGCCTTCCATGCCGGCTTGCTTGATTCGCTCTTCTAGCGAGAGCTTTACTTTGTTTTCGTAGCCGGAATAGGCCTGAACGACATACCACTTCATGGAAATCACACGTTGTAAATGAGGTCTGTAATGTGGGACCAGATGGCGTCGTATACGCCGAGAATGACCGCTGCAATGACAGACACGATGAGAACGACAACCGTTTGCGACCGGGTCTCCTTGCGAGTGGGCCAGCTCACCTTGGAAAGCTCGACGCACACCTCGACCACGAATGTGTGGATCGTCTTGGACCGATACGCCACGACAGCGACGATGAACGCCACCAGGCCAGACCCCACGGCGATGGCCGTGCCGTTCGGTTCGGGCACCGTGTCGACGGTGTCGGCCAGGATGGTCCAAATCGCGGTACTGGACTTGATGAGGAACCAGGCCAGCGTAATGCCGCAGGCGGCGTAGGAGAACTGCACCCAACGCTCTACGCCAAGCGTTCCGGTCGGCCTCGCTTTGTCTTGTTCTTTTGTGATCGCCATCGTTGTTCCTCGCGGCAGGCCAGGAGGGATTCGAACCCACAACCCGCGGATTTGGAATCCGCTGCTCTACCAATTGGAGCTACTGGCCTGGGTATTCTTACTTGGTTTCTTTGTGTTCCGTGTGCCGGTTGCAGTTACGACAGTACTTTTTCAGCGTCAGTCTCTCCTGCGGGCCGGCCTTTCTCAACTTTGTCGTCTGGTAGTTGCGCGCTCCGCACTCCTCGCACGCGAGCGCAACCTTAACTCGCCCGTTAGTCAATGATCTTGGAAATGACGCCTGCACCAATGGTCCGGCCGCCTTCGCGAATCGCGAAGCGCTGCTTTTCTTCCATGGCTGC
>JAFDAJ010000050.1 GCA_019313915.1 Deltaproteobacteria bacterium | reverse complement strand
TCGACGGTCGCGAAGGTCTTCAAGCCCGACTACTTGAAGGGGCTGCTGAGGTGAGAGACTAACCGGCCGCCCCGTGAAGGACCTTGCGAAACAGCTCAAGATCTTTCGATGTGCTCCTCGATCCAAGTGGCGATTTGTTGGAGCAGCGCGCGAGTCCGGATGACTTCATCGATTAGAAATGCCTCTGCGTCATCGGCAGTGGCGCGCAATGCAAAACCGTTGAGCCGCAGAAAAATGGCCATGGTCGCGAACGCGACGCGCTTGTTGCCGTCGACGAAGGCGTGGTTGTTGGCAAGGCTTTGCAGTAGAGCCGCAGCTTGCTCACTAAGCGAGGCGTAGTAGCCCGAGCGCGGCCGATGAAGGGCGGCGTCGAGCATCCCGAGATCGCGAACACCCGCCTCTCCTCCGTAGCGAGCGAGCAGCAGCGAGTGCAGCACCAGGACTTCCTCGACCGTTGGATAAATCGTCGCGGACACTGGCTCGCCTACTTCGCGAGCCGCGCAAGGAGCTCATCATGCTCCGCGACCACGGCCTCGGCCGCTTCGCGAAACGCGGGACGCACACGCTTCTTGGCCAGATAATCCTGGACGGCTTCTGTCAGAAGGCCGGCAAGCGTCCGCCCCTCGTCGGCCGCGTGAGCCCGTAGCGCCTCCAACGCGTCCCTTTCCATCTTGGAGCTGAATTTGACCATTTCGCTCATGGCTAGCAGTTTGAGGCCCTTGTCTTGACATGTCAAGACTTGTCAAGATCTTGTTTCACCTGCCCGTGTGCGTATCATCTCTCCCGAATCGACGGGGCGCCCGAAAAGGATATGCGTGATGGCACAATCGAACTCGCTCACTAAGGCGACCACGACACCCCTTGCCTCGATTTTTGGCAGCGGGTTTCTGATCATCGTGCCGATTCTCGCCGGCGCCGTTGGGCACCTCTCGGTAATCGCGATGGCCGGGGTCTGCGCGTTGGCCATTGCGGTCGGAAGCGTCATCCGATTCAACATTCGACGTACCGAGCCTGTCCTTGCCGACAATCCTCCGGAGTCCACGCTTTCGCTCGAACGCGCATCTGATCTGGCTCTGATCCTCGCGTATGTGATCTCGGTCTCGCTCTACCTCCACATTCTCGCTGCCTTCGTTCTCGGGGGGTTCGATGCAGACACCGAGCTCAACGAGAACATCGTCACGACGGCCGTGATCGGCGTGATCATGTTGATCGGGATGACCAAGGGGCTAGCTCCGCTCGAGTTCCTGGAGAGCTGGGCGCTCTTGATCACCTTTGCCATCATCGCGCTCTTGCTCGCAGGTTTTGGTTATTTCGACTGGAACGCCTGGCAGTCGTCGGCGGGTATCCAAATGCCCGAGCCGCTCAAACACACCCCATGGGAGGTTCTGACAATCCTCGCGGGCACCCTCATCGTCGTTCAGGGGTTTGAAACCCCCCGCTACCTAGGTGACGAGTTCGACTCCGACACACGAATCAAGGCGTCGCGTTGGTCCCAGATCATCTCCACGGTCGTATACCTCGCGTTCGTCGCCCTCGCCCTTCCCCTCACGCATCTTCTCCAGGGCAGCTACGACGACAACAGCCTGATCGAGCTCACGAAATTCGCGTCCCCCCTTCTCGTCACACCTCTGATCATCGCTGCCGCGATGAGCCAGTTCTCCGCAGCCGTCGCCGATACGATGTCCGCGACCGGAAACATGGAAGAGATGACGAATCACCACCTCAAGGAGAAGTTCGGATACCTCCTCGTCGGTGGTGGTGCGATCTCGCTGACCTGGTCAGCCAGCACACTCGAGATCCTCGCGCTCGCTTCCCGGGCATTCGCTTTCTATTACTTGCTCCAGTGCTTCGTCGCATTCACTGTCAGCAAGTCGCCCGTCCAGAAGGCCGGAATCGTCGTGCTCTCGGTAGTGCTGGCGTTCATTACGGTCTTCGCCGTGCCGGCCGGCTGACGACGTTCGCACTCCGCTCCTACTCAACTTGGGTCGATTGGTGAGTTCTTCGCTGTCGAGGCTTCCAACAGCTCGAGTGCCATTCGAATCACCGCAGTGTCCGAGCGAGCGGGGAGACTATGGCGGAGCCTCGCGAGCCTCAATACGTCGTCATGCCGAAACCGAAAGCTCTTTAGCACCGAGGGAGAGCGACCTTTTCGACCGACCTGGGTCACCCACGGCAGGTATTGCTCGGGCGGCACGCCGCGGAAGTTCGGCATGGGTTTGCCGTGACGGATAGCGTGCATGACTTCGACGACGTCTTCGGGGAGCTCTTTCGGCAAGCGCAACAGGGTCGACTTTTTCACGAGCACAGCGGGAAGGAGCTCCATGATTCGGGGCTCCACGGTGCCGGCCCATAGCGCATCGTCGAGCGGCACCGCCCGTCGGCGAGGCACAATCCCTTCGATGTTGGTCTCGAGAAGACCCTCCTCTACGAACCGGCCCATCACAGCGCGGAAACGCGGATCCCGATGCTTGCGCCTCAGCGCTTGGTGCCGTTTCCGCGCTCGGGTCTTCAGATCGCTTTGTGTGAGCGTCATACGAATTGCTCCAAGTCGACACGGTACTTCCGCGCCAGCTCGAAAAAGCGCTCGCTCGCGCCTTTCGCGAGATACTCGGTGACCAACGCCCTGTTCTTCTCAGCCGCTTTCAATGCTTTGGAGATCAAGACGGCATCCGCGTCGGCGACAAACGCCTCGACGAACGTCCCTTGGTAAAGGGGGTCGTATCGGGTCTCCCCTGGCATCCACACCTCGTGCCCGTGGGGATCCAGAACCTTGCCATCCTCGGCGAGCAGTCGCTCGAACTCTCGTTGAACCGCCCACTCATAGTCCGCATACGCATCGAGGTCTTGCGTGGCGATGAGTGTGAGGTCGACCCCAGCGGCCCAGAGCGCCGACTGACCGAGCACGCGAACGCTGCAACTCCTGTATGCAGGCGTTCCTTCGACCCGAGCTCGAATGTTCTCGCGGGCAACCCATTGGTCGAGCGTCCGAAAGAGCTGGACCAAATTGTCCATACAGTATTTATAATATGTATGTACGATTTGTCAAAGGACTGTTCGGCATCGCCGCGATCGGGGCTCTTCCGGCTTCGTGAGGGAAGCCCTCACTCGGCCAGCGCATCCACATCTTGTTCCGCCGCAAGAGCTTCGAGCGCTTCCGTGTAGGGCCTTGCGCGCCGTTCAGCGAAGCCGTCGATGAGGAAGCCCATTGCCCCGATGAGAATGATCGCCGGGCCCACTCCGTGCGCCCAGTCCGCCTTCAAGCCGAAGCGCAGGCCAAGCCCGACCAAGACCAACGTCGTCCACATGCCGATGTAGAGGGGCCAGTTGTCATTGACCTTCTGCATGCGTGGAAGCTCCTGGGCAACCATGGCACCCCGATCGCTTTGGAATCCGGCTTCGAGCTCTGCCACCTGCCCCGTGGTGCGGAGGCCGACCGCGGCACCGATACCGATCGCGAAGACCCCGAACAAAACGAGCGGCACCGCCAAGCCCCAAGCGAAGCCGCCCCGCTCCGCTCGCAGCGTGACGGCAGCAAAGGCGACCATAGCGATGCCGATCGGGACGATGAAGTACAGCGATTCGATGCGCTCTCCGCGAAAATAATCATGCATCACGTTGAGGAAGGGCATACGCGTTCGTTGGGTCTCTCATACCGAAGTTGGTCCGGTCAAGATGGACGTTGACGGTCTAGCAAAGTTCCCCATGATTGCAGTTCGCATCAAACGGAGGGCGGCATGGCAGCAACGGATTGGACGTTTGGGGGAACTTGGCCGTACGAGCCGCGATGGTTCGACACACCGGATGGGAGGCTGCACTACGTGGATGAGGGCCCTCGCGACGGCAAGCCCGTCGTCATGGTGCATGGAAACCCGACGTGGGGGTATCTGTACCGCAACTTCATTCCACCGCTGGTCGACGCGGGGTACCGGTGCATCGTGCCTAAGCTGGTGACGCATCTAGATTCGGTGTTCCGCACCGGACCTCAGTCGACCGACTCCACGGCGACGAGTCAGTAGCCCTTGATCGACGTTCGGTTCTCGTAACCCGCGGGGAACGAGTACGTGAATCCAACGGATGGCTCGAGCCAAGAGCGGTTTCTCAGGAAGAACTGGCCTTGGAAGCTGTACCCGGCGCCAAATCCGATCTCGAGGTCGGCTTGAGGGGCGACGCGAATCTGCATGCCGATACGTCCGTGGAAGCCTGGCGTGAAGCGGTACTGGTTGACTCCCGTGCAGTACCAAACGTTACAGACGACCTGCGTTTCGTTGAGGTTCCACCAGTTGAAGTCGAACCAGCCATCCAAGAACGGGGCGACGCGGGTTCGGTTCGGCGTGACGAAGCGCATTCCTAGCGCGAAAAAGATATTGGTCAGGGTCTCTCTGTGCGTGCCGACGGGTGCGCCCGAGACGTTTTGGAGATTGAGGCCGTTGCCGCGAAAGCCGAGCGCAAGCATCGGCACCCACCATTTGTAGTTCCAGCCAATGCGCGCATCGACCGTGCCGCCGGGGCGAACGATGTCGCGGTCGACGCCGTTCCAAAGCATGACGCCGACGTCGAAGCCGACTTCAATGTGTGGGTATCCGCTTTCCGAGGGATCCTCGTATTGGGCTCGCGTCGTGTTGGCGGCGATCGTAGCACTTGCCGCGAGGAGCAGCCCGAGCGCCACCGTTCGTACCATCATTGACTTCCCCGGAGCTTCTTTAGCTCCGCGGTGTATTTCTCGGCGGCTTTAGTACGTCCCATCTGCTGGTTGTAAGCGACGAGCAGTTGCAAAATCTCGCGGCTCGCGGGGTAGCGCTGACGGATGCCGTCGAGGGTTTTCAGCGATGCGACTTTGTGTCCCTGATCGAACTGGGCCACGGCATAGACATACCCAAACCGAATGACCTCAGGGCGAATCTCGTGTGCACGGCGAAGGTGCGCCATGGCCTCCGAACGTCGCTCGAGCCGTATGAGCGTGAGGCCGAGGGCGAACTCGACAGAGCCGCGATCTGCGGCGGACTTCAGTCCTTCACGAAGCGCCGCTTCCGCCTCTTCGTCCCGCTGTTGGCTTCGGTAGAGGTCGGCGAGGTTCACGTAGGCGGCTGTGAACGTGGGATCGATATCGAGAGCTTCGCGCAGATTGCCCTCGGCATGCTCGACGTCGCCGGCAAGAAGCGCCACATGCGCTAGGTCGACCAACCCCCCGCCCCGGTCCGAGTTGAACGCTCGCGCCTGGAGGTACTCCGCGGTGGCGGCCTTCAGTGCCGCGCGGTCGGACGCGCTCCACCGGCCTGCGTGGATTCCGAGCAATGCCGCGACGGCTTCGACGCGCACGGTTCGCACTGGGTCGCGAAGCAGCTCGCGGACGACCTCCACACGCTGCTCGGACGGCAGCTCGCGTGCAGCGACCGCAACCGTGCGGCGGACGATGGGACTTGGGTCACGCGTCGTGCGCATCAACAAGGCGGGCAATGCTGGAGAAGCGAGGTTGCGGAGCTCGAGTAGTGCGGTCGCACGTACGATGGCAGGAGTCGTGCCTACCGCGACGATCTCGACGAGACCCGATTCACCTTCCGGCCGTTGCGCTCGCGCCGCGTGAAGCGCCTCGGCAAACGCATGGTCGGACCGGGTCGGGAAGTGCTTCTCGATGTGACCCTCGGCCCACGTCGCGCTCTTCTTCGAGTGACAACCGGTGCAAGCGTCCGGGGCGCCGATCGTCGCAGCCAACGCGGGACGTGGCAGCCCAAAGCCGTGGTCGGCGCGTTCATCATTCACCATGTAGGTGCGCTGCGGCATGTGGCAGTCGGTGCAGAGACTCCCGTCCGTTCCCGTGTCGTGGAAATGGTGCTTGGGGTCGTCGTAGACGCCGGCTTGATGGCAGCGGCTACACAGGGCGTTTCCTTCTGCCCGGAGCTTCGTGCTGTGCCCGTCATGGCAGTCGGTGCACACTACGCCCGCTGCGTGCATCTTGCTTTGAAGGAACGAGCCGTAGACGTAGACCTCGTCTTTGATCTGTCCGTCGTCGAAGTAGAGAAGCTCATCGAGCGTGGCGAGGCGATACCGGTCGTGATAGCCACCGCCTTCACCGCCTAGGTCCGCGCGGCGAGAATGGCAGGGTGCGCAGGTTTGGGTCTCGTCACTCGCCTCGGACGTGGCTAGAGCTGCAATGGGCTTGTCCTCGCCGAACGACCAAATGCGATGCGACGGCGCTGGGAGACGTCGTTCGAACCCTGCGTTGGCAGGAAGGTTTTCGTCGTTTGCCTCGGCGAGCTCCACGTGACGTGACCCGCGTCCGTGGCACGCCTCACAACCGACGTTGATCTCGAAGTACTCCGTCGAATAGCGCTTCGAGGCCCGGTCGTAGTTCTTCTTCACCGCGGTCGAGTGGCAGTCGGCGCAGGAGTAGTTCCAGTTGTAGCTCGGCCCCGTCCAGTGCAGGGGGTCGCCCGGCTCGACGTACTCGTCCGGCTGAAGGTGAAACCAATGTTGGCCGCCCTGCCCTCTTGGCCGTGTATCCCAGGCAAAGAGAAACGATTGGAGGCGCCCGGGCTCCACCTCGACGAGGTACTGCTGAAGCGGTTCGACCCCGAATGTGTAAACCACCGGAAAGCGTGCGCGCTTCCCATCGGCCCCGAGCGCTTCGATCGCAAACGAATCGCCATCGCGGATGAACCGCACGGTCTCTTTATAGTACTTCGCTTTGGCGTCATCGAAGTCGCCGAGCACCGTCTCCGGCGTCGCCCTCTGCATCGCCAGCTCATGATGCGACCCAAGCCAGCCTTTGTGCTGCGCCTCATGACAGGAGGCACACTTCGGCGTCCCCACATACTCCGCGGGCCCCTGCGCCACAGGCGTCGGCGGAGCCGCATCAGGCTCCAAGACGACATCCTCCACCTTCTCATGGCACGCCAAGCCCACCACACCGAGCACGACCACCAACCCCCAAGCCAACCCGCTCCGCATGACCCGCCCGGTCTAGCGCGTATTGGAAAAAGGGGACAGTCCCCTTTTTGTCGGGATAGTATCGGGGGATGGAGGTCACTAGGAGCAACGCGGTGCGGGTCGTGCGCTTTCTGATTGGGCTGTTCTTTCGTCGGGTTGAGGTGAGCGGGGTGGAGCACGTCCCCGAGACTGGCGGGGGGATTCTAATCGCGTGGCATCCGAACGGGCTGGTCGATCCCGCGCTCATCATCAGCTGCTTTCCACGCCGAGTGGTGTTTGGCGCCCGTCATGGGCTGTTCAAGTGGCCGTTCGTCGGGCAGCTCATGCGCGCGCTGGGTACGGTTCCGATCTTTCGTGCGACCGACTTGAAAGACGCTGACGACGAGACACGGCGAAAGGGGAACCGAAAGAGTCTCGACGCGATGGCGCAGGCGGTGTGTGATGGCGGCTTCGCGGCGTTGTTCCCCGAGGGCGTCAGTCACGACGATCCGTTTCTTCAGGAGCTCAAGACTGGCGCCGCGCGGCTCTACTACCGCGCGAAGCAACTCTGCGACGAGAACGGCGTTCCGCCCGTGATTATCCCGGTCGGCCTTCACTACAACAACAAGACCGTGTTCCGGTCGGACGCCCTCGTCGAGTTCCATGCACCGCTCGAGCTTCCGCACGAGCTGTTGGCGCCGATCCCTGAAGACGATGATGAGGCGCTTCGCACTCGGAGCGGCGAGCTGATGCGTCTACTCGAACCGGTCCTACAAGAGGTCACCCATGCAACCGAAAGCTGGGAGCTCAACCAGCTGATGAACCGCGTGCGGACGCTCATGCGAGCAGAACGGGCCAAGCGCGCGGGCGTGAGTCTCAAGGCCCCGAACATGGTCGAGCGCACGTTGGGGATGGCGAGGGTATGGAAGGCCTACTACGCGCGCCTGCAAACCGAGCCCGATCGCGTGCAGGCGTTGCTCGATCGTGTCGCGGCTTACGACCAGGCCCTCCACGAGGTGAAGCTCGAGGACTACGACCTCGACAAACCACCACCGATCGAGTCCAAATGGCTGCCCATCGTCTTGGCTTTTCAAGCAGCGGTCGTGTTCTTGGTGTTTCCGCCCGTTCTCGTACTGGGGTCTTTGATCAACGCTGGGCCCTACTTCCTGACGGACGTGTTCTCCCGCATCGCATCGAAACAATACAAAGACACAGCCACAATCAAACTACTCGCCAGTCTGGTCCTCTTTCCACTCGCCTGGTTGACGGCTGCCCTGCTCGTCGGTCTGGGCCAGATTCAACTGCACAACATGGTCGAAGGAATCCCGCGCGCGCCATGGGCCGCCGGAATCACTACATTCCTGATCGGCGCCTTCGGGGGTGCATTGGCGTTGGTCTATCTGGAGTTGGTGAGGCGTACGTGGACCTCGATCAAGATCCGCCTGAAGCGCCAGTGGGGGTCGACGATCATCCGGCAGCTCTCCGCCGAGCGGGCTGTGCTCTACGAAGCAATCGAAGAAATTCGAGAGGGGCTCGACTTACCGGGCGACGTGCTTTCGGATGGCAGTGTCGGGACACGCGACTTCGCGCTCGATTCAGACGATATGCCCTAGCCGCCCTGCCCCTTCCAAGGGATGTCGTCCACGCCTGCGATGTGATTGGCGTAGCGCGCCAGGACGAAAAGCAGATCGCTCAGGCGGTTGAGGTAACGGAACAGCTCTGCACGAACGGTTTCATGCGCGCCAAGCTCGACGAGCGAGCGTTCGGCGCGCCGGCACACGCAGCGCGAGATGTGAAAGCGAGCTGCGCCTTCGCTGCCTCCCGGGAGAACGAATGACGTGAGCGCGGGGGGGCCTTCTTCGTACTGGTCGATGGCGCGTTCCAAAGCTTCCACCTGGGGCTCGGCGATGAGCGGCATCGTGCTCTTCTGTTTCCGATCCTCGGTCGAGCCGAGCTCTGCACCCACTTCGAATAGGTCGTTTTGAATCTGATTGAGGAGCGCGTTGAGATCGGGATCCGAAACCGCCACGCGCGCCCAACCCACGGCGCTGTTCAGCTCGTCGACCTCGCCGTAGGCCTCGACGCGGAGCGAGGCCTTGGACACTCGAGCACCGCCAAAGAGGCCAGTTTCGCCCGCGTCACCCGTCTTCGTGTAGATCTTCATGCGCCGGGCCCTCCGTTCGAAAACCGATCACCAACTGCAACCCCGCGCCCGCTCGCAAAGGAACGCGCGTCGACTCGTTTGCGGCCGCTCTCCTGAAGCTCCTGAATCTCTAGCGTGCCTTCGGCGCAGGCGACGAGGATGCCTTCGGGATCGAGCGCGATCACCTGACCGGGGGCCGCTCCCTCGGGATCTAGGGTGGACGCAAGGGTGCGATGCACTTTGATGCGCCGCTCTGCGAGAACCGTATGTGCGCCAGGCCAAGGATTCATGCCGCGGATCTGATTATGCACCGCTGTGGCCGGTTTGTTCCAGTCGATGCGGCCGTGCTCCTTCTTCAGGAGAGGCGCCATGGTCGCCTTGCCGTCGTCTTGCGGCTGTGGCGTGAGGTCAGCGGCGACATAACGTGCGAGTTGTTCACGTAAGAGGCCCGCGCCCATTTTCGAAAGCCGGTCGCTCAACGTCGACGCATCGTCATCCCTCAGGATCGGCGTTGAAGCAGCCGCGAGGATCGGCCCCGTGTCCATGCCCACATCCATCTGCATGAGCGTGACGCCAGTCTCCTCGTCTCCGTGGACGATCGACCACTGAATCGGCGCCGCGCCACGCCAGCGTGGAAGTAAGGACGCATGAACGTTGACGCAGCCGGCTGTCGGCGCATCGAGGACGGCACGCGGGAGAATCCGGCCGTACGCGACCACCACCGCAACGTCGGCATCGAGGGCCCGAAGCTTTTCCGCAAAGTCAGGGGTTCGGACCTTCGTGGGCTGCCACACCTCCAGCCCGAGCTCGAGCGCGCGCTTCTTTACCGCGGGGGGTCGCATCGCAAGCCCCCGCCCCGCTGGACGGTCAGGCTGCGAGATGACCACAGCGACGTCGCTAATGTCGTGCAGCGCTTCGAGGCAAGGCACCGCGAAGTCAGGGCTGCCGAAGAAGATCGTCCGCACGGCCTATCACTGCGCGGCGTCGGCCGCGGCTCGTTTGGTCATCGCGCGATGCACCATGCGGCGGCGCAACACACTGAGATGGTCGATCATCAACTCGCCATTGAGGTGATCATTTTCATGTTGAATCACGGTCGCCAATAGACCGTCCGCCTCGAGCTCGAACGGCTTGCCGTCCTTGTCGAGCGCACGGACTGTGACTCGCTCGGGACGATCGATGTCTTCACGGACACCGGGAAACGAGAGGCAGCCCTCATTGAAGGTGGTGCTACCCTCGGCGGCGATGATCTCCGGATTGATGAAGACGCGAAGGTCGCTCGGCTCGTCGTCATGGCTGGCGACGTCTACGATGAAGAGGCGTTTGGAGACCCCGATCTGTGGAGCGGCCAATCCGACGCCCGGGGCTAGGTACATCGTCTCCGCCATGTCCTCGATCAATTGATGCAATTCAGCATCGAACTCCTCGACCTCTTTGCCGGGCTCGCGGAGACGTTTGTCTGGGTAGAACAGAATGGGGCGAATCAACGTGGAACCTCCGAGCGGGTACCGCTCAACACCATAGGAAGCTTTGCTTTTTCTAGCGCCAGGCACCCTCCACCGCAAGATCCGGGGCGTTTGACAGGGGTCTCTCGCTAGAACATGTTCTATTTTGCCAAACGACCCGTAGCAAAGGAGCGCCGCAATGGCGGAGTGGGACCGTACAGTCGATTTACTCGTGATGGGAAGCGGCGCCGCCGGAATGGGAGCGGCCGTTCGTGCGCACGACCTCGGATTGGACGTGCTCCTCGTCGAAAAGAGCGAGCTCTATGGGGGCAACTCAGCGATGTCCGGCGGCGTTTGCTGGGTCGCAAACAACCCGGGCATGGCAAAGGAAGGCATCTCTGATTCCGACGAAGAAGGCTTCCAATACTTGAAGCACATCACGAAGGGCGAGGTGCCCGACAACAGGTTAAGGCTGTACATCCGCGAGAGCAAGAGGGTGCTCGCGTACTTGCACGAAAAGACACATGTCCGGTACGTCTCGCTCGCAAAATACACCGACTACTATCCGGAGGCGCCGGGCGGACGTCCTGGCGGGCGGTCGATGGACCCGCTGCCATTCGACGGCTCGAAGCTGCGTGAGGACTTGATCCGGATGCGACGGCCTCACCCGCAGTCGCAGATTCTTGGAAAGTTCGGCATCACGGCGAAGGAAGCACAGGCCGCCATCGGCGTCGGTTTCAAGACGATGATGTTCATGGCGTGGCAGATGTTCTTGTACATGTTGCGTCACTTCAAGCGGAAGCGCTGGGGACGAGACACCAAGCTTTGCGCAGGCAACTCGCTGATGGGCCGGCTGCTGTTGTCGCTCAAGGAACGCAATGTCCCGACGTGGCTGAATACGGGTGTCGAAGAGCTGCTGTTCGAAGATGGCAAGGCCGTCGGTGCGGTGCTCAACAAGGAGGGCAAGACCCTGCGCGTTAAGGCCAGCCGCGGCGTAGTCCTGGCGGCCGGGGGTTTTTCGCGGAACCGCGAGATGCGCCAGAGGTATCAGCGGCACCCGATCACGACCGAATGGACCGCTGGAACTCCCTCGAACACCGGCGACGCGATTCAGATGGGGCGCGACGCCGGGGGCGCGCTGGATCTCATGGATGAGGCCTGGTGGACGCCAGTGTCCCTGGTGCCAAAATCGCCCTTCTCCTGGGTGCTGGTCGTCGAGAAGAGCCTGCCGCACGGCTTGTTCCTCAACCAAAACGGCAAACGATTCACCAACGAGGCCGCGCCATACATCGATGTCGTCAACGGTATGTACGACGACGTGGCGAAGACCGGGGCGGCTGACCCTCGCTGGTTCCACATCTTCGATGCGACCTATCGCAAGTCGTCGATCGCAGGACCGGTTGCGCCCGGCAAGGTCATGCCCGACAAGCAGCTCCCGCGCCGCTATCGCGACGGTAAGTTCCTCTACAAGGCCGAGACCCTCGACGAGCTCTGTGCGCAACTCGATATTCCCGCGGCGACCGCGAAGGCGGCGATCACACGGTTCAACGAGTACGCCGTCAAAGGCGAAGACCCGGACTACAACCGTGGATGGAGCGCGCAAGATCGCTACTACGGCGACCCGAACGTGAAACCCAACTGCTCGCTCGGCCCGATCGAAACCGGACCGTTCTACGCTGTCCAGATCTATCCGGGCGACCTCGGCACCAAAGGCGGCCTCGTCACCGACGAACACAGCCGCGTGCTGAAGGAAGATGGCCAGGCAATCCCCGGCCTTTACGCCGCAGGCAACTCCGCGTCATCCGTCATGGGACGCACCTACCCGGGCGCCGGCGGCACGATCGGCCCAGCACTGACCTTTGGCTTCCTCGCGGCCGAAGACGCGGCCCGGGGACAGGATCCACCCTCGTAACACCGCGGGATTACTCCTGTTCTGAGGCGAAGATCCCAGATGGGTCCCCGCGGAACGTTGGGATTTTAGATGGAGAACCCCTGTGTTCTCAAGGGGTTCCATGGGTGGATCCTGTCCCCTAGAGGGGGTCGATGTCTAGGGTGGCTTGGGTGGGGCCGAGGCCTTGGGCTATTCGCGCGGCTAGGTGGGCGGTTACGGTTCGGAGGAGTTTTCGGTCGGAGGACTTTAGTAAGAGGCGGTAGTGGTAGCGACCTCTTAGGCGGACTAGCGGGGCGGGGGCGGGGCCTAGGACTTGGACTGCTCCGTCTTTGACGGCTTGGTGTTGGCGGGCAGTTTCGGCGAGGAGCTGGGTGGCGGCTCGGGCGTCTGCTTCGGCGCCGGCGTGGACGCGGACTGTGACCAGGCGGGCGAAGGGAGGGTAGCCGACTTCTTCGCGGGCCTGGATTTCTTCTGCGTAGAAGCCTTCGTAGTCGTGTTGTGCGGCTAGACGCACTGCGGGGTGGTCGGGTTGGTAGGTTTGCAGGATTACTTTGCCAGGAGTGTCGGCCCGGCCTGCGCGGCCGGCAACCTGAGCAAGCAATTGGAAAGTGCGTTCGGATGCGCGGAAGTCTGGGAAGGCGAGGCTTTGATCGGCGAGCGCGACGCCGACGAGGGTCACTGCGGCGATGTCGTGTCCTTTGGTGACCATCTGTGTGCCCACCAATACGTCGACCTCCCCGCTGCGCAGCCGATCGAGAACCGCCTCGATGCCGTCGCCTGACGCCGTGTCGCGATCGAGCCGAGCCACGCGCGCCTTGGGGAAACTCTCTTCGATGGACTTCTCGAGTTGTTCGGTTCCTACCCCGATCCGCTTCTGCTCGGTGCTCCCGCACGAGGCGCACGCCATCGCGACCGCCCGGTGGAAATCACAATAGTGACAACGAAGCGCGCCCTGCCCTCGGTGCTCGGTCAGCGCCACGCTGCAGGCAGGGCACTCGGCCACTGCGCCGCATGCCGCACAGCGCACGCTCGGCGAAAAACCGCGCCGATTGAGGAAAATGATCGCTTGATGGCCGGTTTCCAAACAGTGTCCGATCGCGGAATGAAGCGGCCCGGAAAGCAGCAGGTGACCGGTCGGGCCTTTTCGGTAGCGGCGCAGGTCGACGATCTCTACGTCGGGCATGGTGGCACCGGTCGCGCGTGTAGGCAGAGAGAGCAATCGGATTCTGCCCTGATTCGCCCGATAATATGTCTCGACCGAAGGAGTCGCGCTCCCGAGAACACACACGGCGCCCGCGTACTGCGCCCGAAGCAACGCCATATCGCGGGCGTGATAGCGAAAGCCCTCGTCCTGCTTGAAAGATGGGTCGTGCTCTTCGTCGACGACGATCAATCCGAGGTCGGCGACGGGGGCGAACAACGCCGAGCGCGCCCCGATCGCCACTTGCACGCGCCCACGGCGGAGCGCTTGCCAGGCATCGTCGCGTTGGCGCGCGGTGAGACCGCTGTGAAGCACGGCGATGTCGTCCCCGAACCGCGCCCGGAAACGCCCGACGAGCTGAGGCGTCAGCGCGATCTCCGGCACCAGCAGGACCGCACCCCGGCCCGCTTTGCGCACATCGTCGATCGCGCGGAGGTAGACCTCGGTCTTTCCGGAACCGGTGACGCCGTGCAGGAGGAACGCCTCGGCACTGCGCTGCAGGATCGCTTCGCCGATCGTGTCGATCGCGAACTGCTGGGCCGCGGTCGGCGCGTGCGGTTCGTCACGGGTCACCGGAGAGCGAAAGAACGGATCACGAATCGCTTCGACCTCCTCGAACTCGACGAGGCCCTTGTCCGCCAGCGATCGAACCACGACTCGGGGGTCCTTCAGCTCGCCGCGAAGCTCGTCGAGCAAGACCGACTCGCGACCTGCCAGCCAGTCCATCACCTTCTTCTGTCGAGCACCCAGACGAACGCCCTCCATGTCTTTGCCGGTGGAAGTCACCTTCCAGGTCGTATGGTGCGCCACGCGCTGGCCGGGAAGGTTCTCCGCAGCCTCGAGAAAGCCATCAGCGCGCAGGCGGCGCATCGCCCCCGCGGGCAACGCCGGCGCAGCCGCCCGCAAGACCTCGCCGAGCGGGTGCATGTAGTACTTGGCCGCTTGGTCTAGGAAACGCAGGAGCTCCGGTGTGAATACCGGCTCGACTTCGAGAAGCCCCGCGACCGGAAGCGCACGCGCCACGCCTTCAGGAAGGTCTTCCCGGCCGCCGACGACGAAACCCGCGAGCTTGCGGCGGCTGAAGGAAACGGCGACGCGACTCCCCGGCTGGAGCGCGCCCCTCAACTCGTTCGGCACGCCGTAGGTGAACACCCGTCGAAGTGGCACCGGCAGGGCCACTTCTACGTAGGGCGAGACAATCGGCTCGGATGCAGTCCCTGGCATCAAGCGCCTATGGTGACTTGTGCTCGACGAGGCTTCCATCACGCCGGAACCTACCGCGGCGCCGGTCCGGGTCGCGCGAATACACCGCAAACGAAAGGTCGTCCTGCTCGCTCGCCGCCAAACGGTGCGCGGCCGCCATCGCGATCATCGCGGCGTTGTCGGTACAAGAAATCGGTGGCGGAACGAAAAGGCGAATCCCATTGCCTTCGCAGACCTCCTTGGCGCGAGCGCGTAGCCCACTATTTGCCGCGACCCCACCCGTGATGACGAGCTGGTCGAGTTCCTCCCGCTTGCACGCCAGGATCGACTTCCGGACGAGGCTCTCCACGATGACGCCCTGAAACGATGCACAAAGATCGGCGAGCTCCTGGTCATCGTCCGGCACACCATGCTCTTGAACGTGGCGCGCGAGTGCCGTCTTGAGACCCGAGAAACTGAAGTCGAGGATCTTTCGCGATGCCATCGGAAGGGGGAACGAGAAAGCGTCGCCATCGCCGCGCGCCGCCAGCCGGTCAATCCGGGGGCCGCCAGGATACCCGAGACCGAGAAGCTTGCCCGCTTTGTCGAAGGCCTCGCCCGCCGCATCGTCGCGCGTCTGCGCAAGGAGCACGATGTCGTCAAAAGCCTCGACCCGGTAGAGCGCAGTGTGCCCACCGCTCACCAGCAACCCCACGTAGGGCATCACGGGCTCGTCGTGGGGCTCGTCTTGGCCCGGCCGCCGCAGGTACACCGCCAAGAGATGTCCGTCCAAGTGGTTTACCCCAACGAGAGGCTTTCCGATGCTCCACGCGAGCGCCTTGGCAACCTGCACCCCCACCAAGAGCGAGCCCACCAAGCCCGGCCCCTGGGTAACCGCGATCGCGTCAATGTCTTCGAGGCCACCGGGTGTTTTGTCGAGGGCTTCGCGAATGACCGGAATGATCGCCTGCATGTGCGCGCGAGACGCGAGCTCCGGGACGATGCCGCCGTAGGGTCCGTGCATCGCGATCTGGCTCGCGATCACGTCCGCCAGTACCTCGCCCGTCTCAGTGACCAACGCAGCGGCGGTTTCGTCGCACGAGCTCTCGATCCCCAGGACGCGCATCAAAGCGGCTCCTGATGGAGGCTGAACACACCGAAGTAGTCGCACTGACCGGCGTCGATCGGACCACAGTCCGTGGGATCGCAAATGACCAGGCCGGGACCAGCAACCACACGCACCTCGATGGTGCCCCCGCGGAGCAACGACAAGAACACCATCGCATCTCGCCCCGCAAGGGGGCCTGCATCGGGACGCGCGACAAACATGTAGTTCCGAACCCTGCCGCCGCCTGGAAACTCGTAGAGCCCCAGCTGATCGTGCGCGAGGGCTGGGATCGGAAGTAAGGGAGTGTCGGTGAACGTGGGGCGGCAGCTCTCGCCACTCGTCGAAATCGTGCCTGGGTTCTCGTACTGGAGCTCGGGATCGAACGTGAGGTCCAACGTCACCCCGGATGCGAAGCCTCGGCGAATGAACGAGCAATCGATGCCGCCAGGGCAGTTGAGTGGATCGTTCACGCCGATGATGTCGCCGCGATAGACCTCCCCGTCCCCGGATAGACCTCCCCGTCCCCGGTGCTGAACTCACCGAGCGTATCGCAGCCGAACGCAGCGATCAGAACGCAGATCCACCAGCAGCGCCGCATACGGCGAAGCATAGCAGAGAGCTGTGGGCAGGCCGGTTGCGTTAGCACTTCTACGCAAGATCGCGGCGAAACCCTGAGTCCACGGGGGTGGCGAAAGCCTCGTAAAGCCCGGTACGGCGATCAAGTCGTGACACCGGCCGTGACACTTTCACGGCGACGCATCGGTGCGCCTGTCGTTCAGCAATCCAAACAGAAAGGGCAACCAGCTGCAGAACTGGTTGCCCTTGAAACCGGCTCGCTGGCGGCGGGCTCGGAGATCAATCGCAATGAAGAGACAATACGGAAACACGGGCTCTGGCGCAAGCCACCTGAACCGCGCCGACGTGATCAGCGCCCTGCGCACGGCTTGCTGTTGGTTCGAGTGGGACGACCCGCCCGATAAGAAGGCCGCTGGGGCGCTTCAGGAC
>JAFDAJ010000049.1 GCA_019313915.1 Deltaproteobacteria bacterium | reverse complement strand
GAACGAGAGTTCAAGCTTGCGGCCGCCCTTCGGAGTGAGGGGCAGACGGCCAGTGCCATTGAACACCTGCATATCGCTCTCGAGCTCAACTCGAACAACGCCGAAGCCCACCTGCTTCTCGGGTTCATCCAGATGGAACGGCGGGATTATGCAAAAGCGGAGAAAGACCTGAGCACCGCCATCAAGCTCCTAGAGAAGCAAAAGCGTGGGGGTTCGACGCTTGCAGAGGCTCGCAACATCTACGGGCTCTGCCTCATCGAGCTGGCGCGCTACGAGGACGCGATCGTCGTCCTCCGGCAGTCCGCAACCGATGAGCTGAACAAAGCTCCACACCTTGCATGGGGCAACCTCGCCCTGGCACAATTGGAGCTGGGGGAATATCAAGAGGTGGTGAAGTCCACGATGGAGGCGGTCCGGATACAGCCGCGATTTTGCGTTGGCTACTACACGATGGGGCAAGCCCTTTGGCATTTGCAGCAGCTCAAAGACGCAGAGCACGCGCTCGACAGTGCCATCAACGCCGACCCGTCCTGCGCGAGTAGTACCCAGCTTCAAGGTGCGTGGCGGCTGCGCGGAGAGGTGCGCGCGCGCTTGGGCCATCGCCACGATGCAATCGCCGACTTGGAGCAGTGCGTGGAACTCGACCCATACTCGAACGACGGGCGCATGTGCCAGTCTCTACTCGAGGCGTCTCGATGATGCGTGATTCGATCGGCGACTACCTGAAAACCGAGCGAGAGACGCGCCGGCTTTCGATCGAAGAGGTTTCGAGCACGACGCGCATCCCGCTTAGGACGCTCGAGTCGCTCGAAGACGATCGCTTCGAAGATCTACCAAGCGGCGTGTTCGTTCGCGGCTTCATCAAGGCCTACGCGTCGGCGGTAGACATCAGCGCTGACGAGGTCCTTGCGCGTTTTGACGAGCAGAGCCCGAAAATGCTGCCTCCCGCGCCGCTCGCGACGGTCCATAGCCGCCGCCGATATGGCGCCCTTTTGCTGGCGATTACGACGGCCGCGCTTTTCGCGATCATCGTGGCCACGTTTGCCCTCGTGCGGCGCGCGCCTGCACAGGACGAACCGATTGAGGTATCCTCCGCCGTGCCGTGCCAAGTCGAAGCCGCCAAAGTCGAGCGCTCCTTCTGCGCTCCATCGACTATCGCGATTCCGACCGTATCGTCACTCTCCTAACCGAGGACTACGGCAAGATCTCTGCGCTCGCTCGCGGCGCTCGAAAGAGCCAGCGCCGGTTTGGCGGCGCCCTGCAACCGTACGTGCTGATGAATGCGCACTTTCGACCCGGACGGGGTGAGCTCGCGCACTTGGAGCGTGTGTCGGTCGACCAATCGTTTCACGGGATCCTCCGGAGCTTGGAGGCGATCGGGGCGGCGGGCGTTGCGCTGGCCGTCATTCGTGAGCGCGTGCCCGATCACGAACCTGAGCCCGGCGTGTTCGATGCTGCCGTGCGGTTCCTGACATCGCTCAACGAAGGCGCGCCCCCCGACGAGGCCTTGCTCTGCCTTCAAATCCGAGCTCTTGCGCTGCTTGGCTTCGCGCCAACGCTGGATCGCTGCGTTCATTGCGGCAAGATGCCAGCGCTGGGGCGCGCTGCTTCCTTCGATGCTGCGCGGGGAGGGATCGTGTGCACGGCCTGCGGTGGAGGACGGTTGATTCTCTCGGCGGGCGCACTTCGGCGTTGGGTCGTGGTGCAAGCGACATCCGAGTTTCCCGCGCAGCCGTGGCCCGATAGGGAGCGCCAAGAGATTCGCGACGCTCTGGCTCAACTCGATGCAAACCACGCAACGGTGAGCGTTCGGGAGCGCACGGCAGCGGCGTCCGGCCGCTGGGAGGGCCGCATTTCATGAGTGCAGAGGGAGATCTGCAGCCATCGGTTCCTGCGGGGCCTGTGCGCATGTTCATCCTGCGCCGCGGACGAGCCGAAGTCGCGTTCGTTTTGGCATGAATAGGACGGGTCCCCCCCGGTTTGTCTCTGTTAGCATGTATGAGGGGGGATCGAGTGGCATTTCACGCTCTCATTGTCGACGACAGCAGCGCAGTGCGCGCGTTCGTCCGCGCTTCTTTGGAGGATGCGGATTTTGCTCGAGTGCAAGAAGCCGAAACGGGCTTCGAAGCGCTTCGGTTGCTTGCTGCAAACGCGTTCGACGTCGTCATCGTCGACGTCAACATGCCGGACATCAACGGGCTCGAGCTGCTGGCCTTCATGAAGAAGAGCCCACGGCAACAGGGCGCTCGCAAAATTCTGATCAGCACACAGGTAGATGGCCTGGATGCAAAGCGGGGCACCGAGCTCGGCGCGGACGCCTTTCTCCAAAAGCCGTTTGAGGTCGATGAGCTTCGAGAGCTGATTCGAGGTCTCCTCGGCTCAACCGAAGGGGTCTCTCTGTGAGCGACCCGCGGGACAACGTACAGCAGGAGTTCTTGGCTGAAGCCCAAGAGCTCGTGGAAGCGTTGTCACGCGATCTCCTGTTGCTCGACGAGGCCCATCATCGCAAGGACCGCATCGATCCGGCCCTCATCAACGAGATCTTCCGGAGCGTCCACACCCTCAAGGGCATCGCCGGGATGTTTGGGTACAAGCACGTGGGCGCGGTCGCTCATGCGCTCGAGGACTTGTTGGACGACTTGCGGCTAGGCCGCACGTCGGTTGGGTCGCAACTCCTCGACGTGCTGTTCGACTCGGTGGAGCGCTTTCAACGGCTCTTGGCGCTCGAAGACCCGGAGTCTCCAGAAGAAGAGGCCGGTGTCCAAGCTTATCTTGCGGCCATTCGCTCGATTGGCACCGAGACTAGCGAGGAGGAAGGCGATCCGCTCGACAAGTACGCCATCGAGCCTGCTGTTCTTTCGGTCCTGACCGAGTACGAGGAACATCGACTGCGGGCATGCATCCGAGCGGGGTTGCGGCTCTATCGACTTCGCGCCGCCTTCGACCTGACGGCGATCGATGACTCGATCGAGACGTTACGCGACGTGGCCAGTAATGATGCGGAGATCATCACCTATCTGCCGAGCATGGAGGGTGGCAACGACGACACGATCGAGCTCGTGGTGTTGATTGCGAGCCCAGTCCCGGAGGAGCAGCTCAATGCGCATTTCGAGGGCCGGTACGGAACCATCGAGGCGATCGAAGAGCGCACGCACCTGCCGACACTTCCGCCCAGGCTTACCTCCATTCCCTCGGCGGCAATCAGAATGGAGCCTCAGGCCGAAGAGGACCCGGGTCAGGCGTCTCTTCGTTCAGTCGCGAACTCGGTCCGTGTCGACATCCGCAAGCTCGACCATCTGATGAACGTCGTGGGCGAGCTCGCGTTGATTCGGAGCGCCGTCAACCGCATCGTCGACCGCTTCAAAGGCGAATCGATGCACAGGCGGTCGCTCATGGACCTCGACCGGATCGGTCGCGGCTTCGAGCGGCAACTTTCCGAGCTCCGTAGCGGGATCCTCGACGTTCGGATGGTTCCGCTCGGCCAAGTGTTCGACAAGCTTGCTCGCATCGTGCGGCAGGCTGCGCGGGAGCATGACAAGCAAGTTCGGCTCGTCGTCACCGGTGCGAGCACGGAGATCGACAAGCTCATCGTCGAGGAGTTGACCGACCCGCTGATGCACCTGGTCCGCAACGCCATCGACCACGGCATCGAGTCTGCCGAGGCGCGGACGCAGGTCGCCAAGTCGCCGGAAGGCACCGTCGCGCTCAACGCCTATCAAAAGGGCAGCAACGTGGTCATTGAGGTCGAAGACGATGGCGCTGGCATGAACGCGCATCAGCTGCGAGAGGCGGCGGTTTCGCGCGGCCTGTTGAGCGCGGACGTCAGCCATGAGCTCACGCGTCAGGAGATGCTCAACCTGGTATTCATGCCCGGGTTGAGCACGAGCTCGGAGATCACCGGTTTGTCAGGCCGAGGCGTCGGTATGGACGTCGTCAAGACCAACATCCTGCGGATGGGCGGGATGATCTCGATCGCGAGTGAGCAGGGAACCGGAACGAAGATCACGGTCACGCTGCCGATCACGCTCGCGATCATTCGCGCGCTCATCGTAACGGTCGCGTCGCGTACGTTTGCGCTTCCGATCACCGCAGTTCGCGAGGCGATCCCCTACGTGCCGGAAGATGTGCGCACCATTCAAGGCCGAGAAGTCATCACGCTGCGCGGCGAGACGCTCGCGATTTGTGATCTTGCGCGCCTCTTTGGCTTCCGAGGCTCCACCAGCAAAGCCGGCCGGTTCGTCGTCGTCGGCTCGATGGGGAACAGAGAGCTTGGGTTCGTGGTCGATGATCTCATCGGTCAAGAGGACGTGATAATCAAGGCCCTCGGGAAGAGCTTGGCATCGGTTCGCGGTTTTGCTGGCGCGACCGATCTGGGCGACCAGAAAGTCGCGCTCGTGCTCGATGCGCCCACGCTCTTCACAGAGTATTTCGACGGGCCGGACGCGCTCCGATCGCTGGAGACGCGTGCATGAGCCCGACCGTACAAAGAGCGACGTTGGCGCCCCACTCGGATAGCGAGACTGGAGCCGTCGCGGTGCTAGCGGTGCTGGCGGGCAATGAAGCCTATGGATTTCCTTTGTCCGCGGTGCGCGAGATTCTGATGCCCCCTCCGCTGACCGAGGTTCCCCGCGCCCCCGGGCACATCCTGGGGGTCGTCACGGTGAGAGGACAGATCATTACCCTGGTCGACCTGCCCAAGCTGCTGCATCTCGAGGTGGAGCAGGAGGATCCGTATGGGCGCGTGCTGTTGATCGACAACGGTGAGGAGCTCATCGGGGTTGCAGTGGACCACGTGATTCAGGTGTATCGAATGGAGCCCGATCAGATCGAGTACGCGAGCGCAATGGGTGCTGAGCTTTCCGCCTTTGTCGTGGGAGTCGGCCGGGTTCCCTCCGCTGAGTCAAGCGACGGGGAAGACATGTTGATTCTGATCGACCCCGTGTCGTTGTTGGGGGAATGACGTGAGCGGAGGCAGGGCATACAGCACGACGCTTGCGAAAGACTTGATTCGGGTCGAGGTAGACACGGTCTTGTATGCGCTCGAAGTCGCTCGCATCCGTGAGATCGTCAACCCGCTTC
This sequence comes from Deltaproteobacteria bacterium, assembly GCA_019313915.1. Taxonomy (GTDB): domain Bacteria; phylum Myxococcota_A; class Polyangia; order Polyangiales; family Houyiibacteriaceae; genus SG8-38. Next base: position 25,912 of record JAFDAJ010000049.1, on the reverse strand, counting down.
CACTCATCGAGCTGCCGCGCGAGCGTCCCTTCGTCCTCGGAGTCTCCGACTACCGTGAGCAGGTCGTAGCCGTCGTCGATCTGCGCCGGCTTTTTGGCCTGCCCCCGCAGGAGGTGAGTCGGCGGACCAAGTGGATCATTATCGAAGCCGCTGGCATGTTGGTCGGGGTGGTCGTCGATGCCGTCCTCGACGTCTTTTCGTCTGCCGAGCACCCGCGCCGGGAGGTGCCGGTGTTGGACGAGCGACATCGCGGGCGGGGCATCACCTCAGCGTATCATCACGACGAGCAACTCGTGTTCCTGCTCGACCCTGAACGGCTCGTCGAACCCGCGATGGACATTCATTCGGGAGAGGTGCCGTCATTGCCCTCGGAGGCGCCGTGACCGGCGATCGACTCGAGGAAGCCTTTCATTCTGCGGATCCCGATGTTCGGCGTCAGGCGGTCCATCGGATGAGTCTGCGTCCCCAGGGGACGCCGCTCACCCAGATTCTCAGTGCGCTGTCGGATGCGGATTGGCGCGTCCGAAGGGAAGCGATTTCGCTAGCGGCCCAAACGCGCGAGAAGGATGCTCTGATTGACGCACTTCTAGTTCGCGTCGTCGAGACTGAGAACATCGGTTTGCGCAACGCGGCGATCGAAGTCCTCGGAGTGGTCGCTCAGGGTAACGCCGACAAGTTCGCCACAGCTTGCCAAGCTGCCGGAGAGGGTATGCGGAAGTTCGTCGTCGAAGCGATGGGCAAGACGCGAGATCCCCGGATGATCGACCATCTGGAGTTGCTGATTCAAGGCTCGGACGCGAACGTGGCCGCCGCGGCGGTCGAGGCCTTGGTTTGCATCGGGGGCGCTCGTGCCGAGGGACTGCTCAAGGAGCGGCTCTCCACGCCCCACCTGTTTCTGCGCATTTCCATCCTCGAAGGACTGACGCGTTTGGGCACACGGGTGCCTTGGGACGAGCTCCGACCGGCGGTCGAAGACGCAATCGTTCGTCGGATTTCGGCCGAGCTGCTTGGAAGGACCGGCGAGCCGCAGGCACTCGAATTTCTTCTCGAGCTTGCGACCGATGCCTCGCCTCAGACGTCCTCGGCGGCCCTCCGCGCCATCGCGGAGCTTGCCGAGGAGGCCGAGGCTCATCGCTCCGAGCTGATCGACCGGCTGAGCGCGTCGAAAGAGTCGTTTCGGCACGCGCTTCACGAGGCGCTCCTACATGGGGACACCGCAACTCGGCAAGGCGCCGCGTATCTCGCGGTGCTCTGCAGGGACGAGAACTCCCTCGAAGCCGTCCTGCACGCGATCGCGGATGACGTGGCGAACCCCGAGACGGTCGAGGCCCTCTGGAGCTGGGGGCCGGCGCTCATCGAACCCCTGCTGATGCAGCGCCGTAGCGAGCCACGGGTCTGGGCTATTTCTCTCGAGGTCGCGGCCGAGCTGAGCTACCGGCATCTCGACCGGGTTCCGGCCGGCACGCGCGATCGCATCCGCAGCTTGATCGAGCGAGACTTGAGCGACACCACGGACGCCGTGCGAGCTGCCGCGGCTGAGAGCCTTCGCTGGTGGGGCGACCCACGTGACTGCCGAGCGCTCGTCGAATGTTTGAGTAGTCCCTCACATCAGGTTCGCGCCGCGGCGACCAGCGCACTCGAGGCGCTTGCGAAGCGCGTGCCGGCTGCGGTCGAGGAAGCGCTCGAGCGTGCCGACCTCGACGGCCCAGGCGGCGCCGACATCGCGCACGTGCTCTCCCGCTTGGATTCCGATGGCGCAGTCGACCTGCTCAAACGCGGGTTGCATAGCTGCGACCCGCGCACGCGTAGGGCGGTCGTGCAGGCACTCGCAATGGCAGACGCGACCGACATGGCTCAGCTGATTGGCTATGCCGTTGCAGACGAGGACCTCGATGTTCAGATCGCAGCGGTTCGAACGCTCGGACAGATGAGCACCGTCGAGGCCAACGCACCGCTCAGCACTGCCCTTGATTCACCGTTTCCTCCCATCCGGGCCGAGGCCGCTCTCGCTTTGGGCAGGCGTGACGCGAGCGCGTCCATTCCGCGAATTCGAGCCCTGCTACAGGACAAAGAGCCCGTCGTCATCGCTGCGGCGCTCGACGCCCTCGCGTGGCTGAAGGATGCCGAGGTCGCGGCGGCTGTGGACCGAGCGCTCTCTCACGCTGACGATGAGGTGTTTCAGGCGGGGCTTCGCGCGGCTCACACGTTGCCGGCTCGCGATGCGGAGCGGCTCGTCAGCCGGGGCCTCCAGCATTCGGCTTGGAACGTTCGCATGCTCGCGATCAAGCTGCTGCTCGACCTCGATACCGAGCGCACTCGGACTCTTTTGACTGAGGCGCTCGCCAGCGAGAGCGATTCGATGGTCAAGCACGCTATCGAGAGCGGTTTGTTCGGAGGGTGACGTGACCTTGCTGCACGCCGCAGGGCCGACCCTAGATCTGAAGGAGTTCCGCCTCCTTCGGGATTTCGTGAACCAGTTCTGCGGGATCTACTTCGCGGACGATTCGTCGTATATCGTTGAGAGGCGTCTCCGGGAACGTCTTCGCGAGCTCGGTATCGATGAATTCGCGGAGTATTACCGCTACTTGCAGTATCACCCGAGGGCGGACGCAGAGCTCGAGGCCGCCGCTGAGGTTCTGACCACCAACGAAACCTACTTCTTCCGCGAGGCGTACCAACTTCGAGCGTTCACCGAAGAGATACTTCCCGTCGTAAGAGCACGCGCTCTTGCGCGCGGATCGAAACGACTCGATGTCTGGAGCGCGGGATGCTCGAGCGGGGAAGAAGTTTACACGATTGCAATGCTCGTTGATGCGACAGGGCTCTTCGAAGGTTGGGACATCCGCGTATTCGGGAACGATATCTCCCGCCGTGTTCTGCGAAAGGCACGCGGTGCGACGTACAGCTCGGCGAGCTTCAGGGCGATGATTCCCGAATACGACCGCTACTTCATCGACACCGATGAGGGAAGACAAGTCCATCCACGGATTCGGTCGATGTGCCACTTCGGGCATTTGAACCTGATGAATCAGCGGCGCGCCGCAATCGTGGGCCGCGTGGACGTCACGTTTTGCCGAAACGTCCTGATCTATTTCGACGACGCGTCGCGCCGGAAGGTTCTGGACACGATCTACGAGCGGCTGAACCGCGGCGGCTACTTGCTGTTGGGCCACAGCGAGTCGCTGCTCCAGTCGACCACGACCTTCGAAATCGCGCAGTTGACCACCGATATCGTCTACCGGCGACCAATTCCTTACACCGAGTTGCCTCCGAGGAGATTCTAGGTGAGGGAGCTCCGTGCGCTGGTCGTAGATGACTCTTCGCTGAATCGGCGGACGATCGCAGCGATCCTCGGGGAAATTCCCGGTGTTTCGAGCGTGGATGTCGCAAGCGACGGCGCGGACGCCTTACGAGTCGTCGAAGCACGCCCGCCGGACTTCATCACACTGGACTTGGAGATGCCGCGCTTAGATGGCTTCGAGTTTCTCCAGCTCCTGATGGACCGACATCCGGTCCCCGTCGTCGTGGTGTCCGGATTGTCGGGAAAGGAGAATGTCTTTCGTGCGCTCGAGCTCGGTGCGATCGATTTTCTTGAGAAGCCTCACGGGTCGGACGCACCGCTCGAGAGCCTGCGAAGGCAGCTCATCGAAAAAGTGCAGGTCGTCCAACAGCTATCACCTCTTGCACTTAGTAGAACCACCCGTGGTGGTTTGGCGCTCGACGCCGACGTTCGCGCGCCGAAGAGCAGTGCGCGAGAGCCCTCCGTGCTCAAGAGGGTGCCGAGCAAGGTCATCGTCATCGGTGCTTCGACCGGGGGGCCAAAGGCGCTGGTCACCTTGTTCCGCCACCTGCACGGCGACGTCGACGCGGCCCTCGTCATTGCGCAGCACATGCCGCCGCGCTTCACCCGCACGTTTGCTGCTCGGCTCGACCGGACAGGCGTCGCGCAGGTTTCAGAGGCTAAGCAGTACGAGCGCCTCGCACGTGGGCACGCGTATGTTTGCCCAGGGGGCCGGTGCATCGAGGTCGTTCCCTCCGACCGCGGGCCCGCGATCCGCGTCGTGGCGCCCGATCCGGGGACCCACTACATCCCGTCGGTCGATCAGCTCTTCACCTCAGCTGCACGGGTGCTCGGCGACAGGGCGATAGCCGTCGTGCTCACTGGGATGGGGGACGACGGGGCGCAAGGAGTGCGTGACATTTCCAAACGAGGCGGGTCCGTATTGGTCGAAGCGCCGCACACCGCAGTGGTTTCTGGAATGCCTCTGGCTGCGCAACGTTCCGGTGTACAGCATCACTCACTTGGTATTTGGGCTCTCGGGGACATGCTCGCGGAGCTGGCCCGGCCGAACCGGACATGAGGCCCGAACTTTGAGCATGCCGCGCCGTATCGTAGGATGGAGTTAACTATGCATCGGTATCGCTGCCTGGTAGTCGAAGATTCCAAGACAATGCGGAAGATGTTGGCGGAGTCTCTCGGACGAATCCCCGGAATGGAGGTCGTCGAAGCCGATAACGGCCTGGCCGGCATCCGCGCGCTGGCCGCGCAGAGATTCGACCTCGTGTTGACCGACGTCAACATGCCTGTGATGGACGGCTTGAAGCTGGTACGGCACGTCCGGGGCGATCCACGACACGAAAAGACGCCCATTGTAGTCATCACGACGGAAAACTCGCCCAACGATCGGGACCGAGCGCTCGCGCTAGGGGCGAACGCGTATATCGAAAAACCGATTCAGGCGCCACGCGTCATTCGCGCCGTGAAGAAGCTGCTCGAGGTTTGAGGACGATGACCACTGACGAATCACAGCCCCCAGGGAAAGGCATTTTGCATCCGGAGGGCATGCAGGCGGTGAGAGACCTCGCAGCGGGCGTCGTTCACGAAGTCAACAACATTCTCGGTGTCATCATAGGCAACGCACATCTCGCGAAGAAGAACGCTTCGAATGCTGAGGCGATCGAGAAGTACATGGGCGAGGTTCGCGAGGCTGCCGAAGAGGGTCGCGAGCTCATGCGTCACCTCGCGACTCTCGCGGCAGGCAAGTCGACCAGGGACCGGGTTCTTTCCCTCAACGATCTGGTCCGGAATGCTGTCTCGGAGCTCGACACGCCAGCGGAGCTCGATCTGAGCGCCGAAGACGCGACGGTACAGCTCGATCTTTGGGCCGCCAAGGATGCGCTCTCGAGCGTTGCGCGGTTCATGACGGAGACCAAAGCCGTGAAGTCGCTTCGCGTCGTCACGCGCGTCGTCGGTTCCGCCGCCGCCCTGACAATAGAAGACGATGGCGCCAGCCCAAGCGAGAAGGAGCTTCGCGCGCTGTTCACGCCATTCATGAAGCTCGATCGCCGGCCGAAAGCAGGGTTGGAGCTGACCAAGCTTGCAGATTTGGCGGCGCGTTCTGGCGGTTACGTCACGGCTGGCGTGCGCCAGCCGCACGGCCTTCGCATCGTGTTGACCTTGCCAGTCGTTGACGGCGCTGCGTCAGGAGACGGTCCAGGTGTGCCCTTGCCGAAGAAGCGCATGTAGGTCCGGCTCTCCGAAGCGCACTTCGGCGAGCTCGCGCTGCGCCTGGACGCTCTGGTCGTAGACCGGGCCCGGCTGACGGTAGATCACGCCAAGCGCCACGACTTCGGGTAGGTCGGTGAGCATCCATGCGAGGGAAGCGTTGGTCTCGTCGTGAACGACGATGTCCTCCTCGGTGATGCCGTCTTCGCCGATTGTCACGACCTCGAGGCTGAGCGTCTGTGGGCTCAAGCGGAGGCCCTTCTCGCCATTGGCACCAAATTTCATGGGTTGCCCGTTCTCGAGCCAAAGCTGGCAGGACGGACCTGTCTTCCGGTCCGTGATCAGGTCGAAGATTCCGTCGTTGAACACCGGGCAGTTCTGGAGGATCTCGATGAACGATGCACCCTTGTGCTCGCGCGCAGCGCGCAACGCGTCGGGGAGTTTCTTCGAGGTATCGAAGGAGCGGGCCACGAAGGTTGCGCACGCCCCTAGCGCGAAGCGCGCTGGCACGATGGGCTGGTCGATCGAGCCGAGCGGGCTCGAAGGGGTGACCTTGCCGACCTGCGACGTGGGCGAGTACTGCCCCTTGGTCAGTCCGTAGATCTGGTTGTTGAACAACATGATCTGCAGGTCGATGTTGCGGCGCAACACGTGGAGCAGATGGTTGCCGCCAATGCTGAGACCGTCGCCGTCTCCGGTGACGACCCAGACGTCGAGTTCCGGGTTTGCCAGCTTGAGCCCCGTCGCGATCGCCGGTGCACGTCCGTGGATCGTGTGAAACCCGTACGTGTTCATGTAGTAGGGGAACCGGCTCGAGCAGCCGATGCCCGATATGAACACCGTGTTCTCCGGGGTCGACCCGAGACTCGGCAAGGTGCGCTGCATGGCAGCGAGGATCGCGTAGTCACCGCAGCCAGGACACCAACGCACTTCCTGATCGGAAGTGAAGTCCTTGCGGGTGTATTCTTTCTTGGGCGGGTTGGGACTCATGTTGCGCTCCGTTGCAGCCGTTCTTCAATCGCTTCAATGAGGCCGCCGATCCGGAAGGGCTGCCCTGTGACCCTGGTCAAGCTCTCGGCGTCGACGAGGTACTCGGCCCGGAGCAGCTTGACCAGTTGCCCGTAGTTGAGCTCCGGAACCAGCACGCTGTTGAACGACCGAAGCAGCCCGTTGAGACCTTCGGGAAGCGGCCAGATGTTGCGAAGGTGTAGGTGCGACACATGGTGCCCCTGACTGCGCACGACGCGCACCGCCGCGCTGATCGAGCCATAGGTCGAGCCCCAGCCGACGACCAACAGGTCCCCTTCGCCTTCGCCCTGGTCGACCTTCGCCCGCTCGATGTCTCTTGCGATTCCCGCCACTTTCTGGTGGCGGATCTTGGTCATCAGATGATGGTTGCGAGGGTCGTATGAAATGTGACCGGTGTCCCGGTGCTTTTCGAGGCCGCCGATGCGGTGCTGAAGCTCTGGTGTGCCTGGAATGGCCCACGCGCGAGCGAGCGTATTGCCGTCCCGCAGGAACGGGTGGAACCCTTCGGGGTCCTTGTGGAACTCGACCGGGAAGGGCCGCAGCGCGTCGAGGTCAGGCAGAGGCCAAGGTTCCGCGCTGTTCGCAAGGTAGCCATCGGTGAGCAAGATGACGGGCGTCATGTACTTCACTGCAATGCGAATCGCTTCAATCGCCATGTAGTAGCAGTCGCCTGGGGTCGCGGCCGCCAACACCGCAAGTGGCGCATCGCCGTTACGACCCAGCACTGCCTGGTTGAGATCGGATTGTTCGGTCTTCGTTGGAAGTCCGGTGGAAGGCCCGCCGCGCTGCACGTTGACGATCACCAAAGGAAGCTCGGCAATAATCGCCAAGCCAATTGCCTCCGACTTCAACGCGACGCCGGGGCCAGAGGTGCCCGTGACACCGATTGAGCCGCCAAAGCTTGCGCCAACAGCCGACGCGACCGCGGCGATCTCGTCTTCTGCCTGGAACGTCGTGACACCGAAGTGCTTGAGACGCGCCAAGTTGTGCAAAAGACTCGATGCCGGCGTGATCGGGTAGGAGCCGTACATGACCTCGAGGCCGGCAAGCCGTGCGCCGGTGACGAGGCCCCAAGCGGTTGCTTCGTTGCCGCTGATATTGCGGTATTCGCCGGGCGCTAGATTTGCCGCCGGTACCTCGTAGGCGCTGATTCCGTGCGGCAACTCCGCGTTTTCGCCATAGATGTGGCCGGCGTTGAGCGCCGCGATGTTTGCCTCGGCGATCTTGGGGCGCTTCGCAAACTTGTTCTTGAGCCAGCCAACGGTTTGCTCGCGCTCGCGGCCGAAGAGCCAATACATGAGACCCAACGTCCACATGTTCTTGCAGCGGTTGGCTTCCTTGGAACCGAGGCCAACATCTTTGACTGCCGCGAGAGTCATCTTCGTGACGTCGAGCGCCAACACACGAAAGCGATCGAGTGAGCCATCTTCGAGTGGATTGATCTCGTAGCCGGCCTTCTTCAGATTGTTCGCGCTGAATGCGCCGCTGTTGACCACGAGTAGGCCGCCCGGCTTGAGCACCTCCGCGTTGACCTTGAGTGCCGCCGGGTTCATCGCCACTAGAACATCGGGAGCGTCGCCGGGTGTTTGCACGTTGCGCGACGCGAAGTGGATTTGGTAGCCCGACACACCGTACGTCGTGCCAGCCGGCGCGCGGATCTCCGCGGGGAAGTCTGGAAACGTCGCGAGATCGTTTCCAGCGTCGGCCGTCGCAGTGGTGAACTGGCTACCGGTGAGTTGCATCCCGTCGCCGGAATCGCCAGCGAAGCGAATGACAACGGAGTCTAAGGTTTCACGCGGACTGGGCTGAACGCGCGCAGCGGCAGATGTTTCCATGCTCGATCATCGATTCTAGTCCCGCAGGCGCCCTCACGCCCGTCGTTCCGGGGCGAACTGGAACGCGTTCTAAGGCTGAGTTCCCTAGTCCGCAAGTGCTTAGCAGGAGGTTGGACGATGAGACACTGTCGGCGCATCCTCCTGGTATGGTTGAGGTCAAGATCTGCGGGCTGACCAACGTTGACGACGCAGTGCGTTGCGTCGAGGCGGGCGCCGACGCGATCGGCCTCAACTTCTGGCCCAGGTCGCCCCGATGTGTCGACGTCCCCACCGCTCGGGCGATCGTCCAGGCGACCGGGGACCGTGCCACTATGGTCGGGGTTTTCGTCGACCTCAGCCTCGAACAGGTGCGCGAGATCTTGCGGGAAACCGGGGTTCTATGGGCTCAACTGCACGGCGACGAGTCCCCCGAGCTGGTCGCCGAGCTGCTGCCGACGGCCTACAAGGCGATCGGGGTCAAAGACGGCTCCGCCATCGAGCTCGCCCGACGCTATCCCGGCGAGCATCTCTTGCTCGATGCCAGCGTACCTGGGATGCCGGGCGGCACGGGCCGTACCTTCGATTGGGACATCGCGGCGGCGGTCGCGAACGAGCGGAAGGTAACCTTGGCCGGAGGCCTCAACCCCGACAACGTTGCCGAAGCCATCCGGGCCGTAAACCCCTTCCGCGTAGACGTAGCCTCCGGGGTAGAGATGGCCCCAGGCAAAAAGGACCCCGCCCGAGTCCAAGCCTTCATAACCACCGCCAAAAATTAACCCCTCCAACAAGGGGACAGTCCCCTTCTTAGAAGGGCTAATCCTTCGTGCTAGGCTGCCCGCTCCAACTCGAGGAGGATTCATGCGTTCTGTGCTTCTAGCTTCTGCTCTCACCGCTGGCGTCATGTGGCTCGCGTTCGGCGGTACTCCTGCCGAATCGCAGACCGGAGGCAAGGCCGTGTCTTGCCAGACCTGCGGACAGGGCGCGGACTGCCCCCACTGCGCGGCTGGCAAGAACTGTCCGTGTCACGGCAAGTGGGGCTCGCACAAGTGGGAGTACAAGTGCGTCCGTCCGGCCAAGAAGCCACAGGCGATGACTCAGCAGTTCTCGGGTCTCGGTGACGAAGGCTGGAGGCTCGTCGAAGCCGACGGTGGCATCTGGTGCTTCAGCCGAATGCGGAAGACACAGTAGCTAGCCGCGCGCGACGATCCGGTCCGAGATGTAGCTCGCCATCGTGTACACGGTGACCTGCGGGTTCACCAAGAGCGATGACGGGAACAAGCTCGCATCGGGGACGTACACGTTGTCGAGGTCGTGACAGCGACCGTCGGGTGCAACCACGCTCGTTGTGGGGTCTGCGCCCATCCGCATCGTCCCCTGCGGATGGTACGAGGTCATGCGGTACAGGTGCTTTCCGTTCGTCAGGCTATCGATCACGGAGTCGATTTGGTCCACGCTTTCGATCGTGGTTCGGCGGGTGGTGGGCAGATACACCCTGTGGGCACCAGCGGCGAAGTAGATCCGCGCCGTTCCACGCAGAGCTTCGCGCATCGATTCGAAGTCGCGGTCGTCTAGGTCGTACTCGATGCGTTTGCGGTCGCCGTCGAGGTAGACGCGGCCGACGTTGTGGTCGTGAATCAGCGTCACCGCGGCCTGGAACTTCTTGCTGTTCTCCATGAATTCGACGAAATCACGGCCGATGCCTCCATCGATCCAACTGCTGGTGATGACGGGGCCGACGATGCCTGCTTCGAGCAGGTAACCGCCCTTGAGGGGGTTCTCGAAGTCGCCCGCCTGTGCGGTCAGCGTGGCCCCAATCCACCCGTAGATGTCCTCGTCGTGCTCGCCGAACACCGCGAGCGACGGGTGACACGCGAAGTTGCGCCCGACCTGGGCGCTGCTGTTTCCTATCTTGTTCTTCTGAAACAACAGCGGGGTTTGCACGGCGCCGGCGGCCACGACGACCAGGCCGGCTTCGACCCGAACTGGCTTCACCTGGCCATTCGCATCGGTGGCGACCGCATTGACCGCCGTGACGCGGCGATTGCTGATCTCGAAAGCTTCGGCTCGCGTCCCGCTCAGGATCGTCGCGCCGAGCTCGCTGGCCCACGGCAGATAGGTCACCAGCATCGACTGCTTGCGATCGGTCTTGCACCCCGACACACAATGCCCGGTGAGCGCGCAATCCTTGATGTTGCGAGAGATGGGCGCCGCCGGAATGCCGACCTTCTTCGCGCCTTCGATCAGCAGGCGTCCGTTGTAGTTGACCTCGTGCGGCTCGTTCTCATTAATCGAAAGGTTTCGCTCGACGCGTTCGAAGTAAGGCGCGAGTGACTCGGGGGAGAGATTGTCGAGGCCGTGCTCCTCGGCCCAGTTCTGCAGGACCTGGTCGGGCACGCGAAAACATGCCGCAGCGTTGATGACGGTCGACCCTCCGACGCACCGCCCCTGAAGGATCGGCAGGTCGCCGGTCGTGTTCACCTGATTCCCGTGGTCCTCGTACAAGGTCTCGAGCGCCGTGGTTGCATGCTCCTGAAACTCGCTGGACGGAATGTGTGGCCCCGCCTCCAACACGATGACTTTGGCTCCCGATTTGGCCAGCTCATAGGCCGTCACCGCGCCTCCCGCGCCCGACCCAATGACGACGACGTCTGTGCTCAGATTTAGCCCCACGTCCGGGATCTCGCTCGGTTGCGTGACGTTCAAAATAGGGCGCTGCTGGAGCGTCGCTTTGGGTTGGTCTGCCATAGAGGTCACTCGCTTGGAACTTGGGGCATCGGCGCATTTCCCAGGCTTGGAATGCCGCCGGCTTCCGAAACCGGGCCCCGGTAACCGATCGCGCGACCCGCTTCGATGTCCTGCCAGTATCCGTAACACATCAACTTCTTCAAGACGGTGGAGATCCCACGTTGGATCTCCATGCCTTCTTCCCATCGCCGGATGTAGGCGAGCCGCTGTTCGACTGAGAGATGGACAAAACGCGCGAAGTGCAGGCCAATCAGAATCGAGCCGAGGTTGAAAAGCTTGAGCCCGATGCGGACCTGCTTGAGCACCGGCGCGTCCATGAGGGAAAACGCGTGCTCGATGTTGTCGACGACGGGAACGTCCGACAGCGGCTTGAGCGAGGTGCCTTTGGTTGGCAGGTAAACCTCGGCAAAGCGCTCCAACAGCTCACGCTCGTCAGCCGTCAGTGTGACCGGCCCACTAGGGACCGACGCTTCCTCACTACATGCGGGAAGCACCAAAGCGCTGGCGCCGGTGAGCACACTGAGCTTCGTGAACGTTCTTCGGGAGAGCTTGTACTTCACGCTGAGGCCGACGGCAGACTATATCACGAGGGGGTGCGGGGGACAGCGTCTGAATCAGTGCCAGTGTCAGTGCCAGCGCCAGTGCTTTCGCGTTCTTCGAGCCCCTGGTCGATCAACTGCTGCGTGGTCTCCGTCACCTGCTGGTGTAGCTTGATGACGATCTCTTTGTCGTTTGCGGCCTCCGGACCGTACGGCAAGTGAATCGGCTCGCCGATGATGTAGTGCAGCTCCGTCGGGAACGGAAGCGGTCCCAGGCCCATGTAGATGGGCGTGACGTACTTGTCGCCGAGGAACTTCGAGATCAAACGCCCTACGCCGCTCTGACGGACCCGGTCCTGGGAGACGACTTGAACATACAGCTCTTCATTACCGAGGCCCGCCACCGGGATGATCGGTTTCTGGGCGCGGAGGGCCGTGCGGATGAACCCATGGCTCCGCTCCCACTGCAACCGGTACGCGGCGTCCGGGTCGCCGAGGGCTTCCTTTGCCCCACCGGGATACACCAAGACGAGTTGGTCATCCTGCAGCAGGCGCACGGTCGTTCCGGGCTCACCTTCGATCGCCCCCATGGCGCGGGCGATGTCTCGAAAGACCGGAGTCGCGAAGACGACTCGGTCACCGAGCGATCGAACAGCCCGACCAGTTCCATCGAGGATCAGCGAGAGAAGAACGGGAAGGTCCATCCCGAAGTGGCCATGGTTGGTTACCAAGAGCGCCCCTTCTGCTTGGGGAATGTTCTCCATGCCCTCGATCGTCGGCTGCAACCACTGACGCAGGAACGAAGCGCGCTGCAGTAGGCGCTCGTAGGCTTGCCGGTCGAGACGCAGCGCCGTGCTTTGGGTTGGCTCAGTCATATGCATGCACGCGGCTCTCCTATGCGCTACGTTCCGCGCCTCATGCAACCCCCCGAACCGGCTTCCGGGCGCTACGGTCCGTACGGCGGACGTTATGTCGCCGAGACCCTCATGCCCGCGCTCGATGAGCTGACGCGGGCCTATCAGGAATCTCAGCGGGATCCGGCCTTCCAGGCTGAGCTCGATACACTCCTCCACCAGTACGCCGGGCGCGCGACGCCCACGTATTTCGCGGCCCGCCTCACCGAGGAGATCGGGCCTCGGATCTGGCTCAAGCGTGAAGACCTGTGCCACACCGGCGCCCACAAAGTGAACAACACCCTGGGCCAGATTCTACTGGCCAAGAGGATGGGAAAGACCCGGATCATCGCCGAGACTGGAGCGGGTCAGCATGGCGTAGCGACTGCCACCGCTTGCGCGCTGATGGGGCTGCCCTGCGAGGTCTACATGGGTGCGGAAGACGTCCGCCGCCAGGCGCCGAACGTGCGGCGGATGGAGCTCCTTGGCGCGCAGGTGCACTCGGTCACCTCGGGGTCCTCGACGTTGAAGGACGCGATGAACGAGGCTCTCCGCGATTGGGTCACCAATGTCCGGACCACGCATTACTGCGTTGGCTCGGTGGCGGGCCCGCATCCGTACCCGGCCATCGTGCGCGACTTTCAGGCGATCATCGGTCAGGAGGCGCGGGCGCAGATGCTCGAGCAAGCTGGCAAGCTGCCCGACGCCGTCGTTGCCTGTGTCGGTGGTGGCTCGAACGCGATGGGCATTTTTTCAGGCTTCATCGACGACGAGTCGGTTCGTTTGATCGGTGTTGAGGCTGCGGGTGAGGGCATCGAGACGGGTCGGCATGCTGCCCCGCTGTGTGCGGGCGGAGTGGGCGTCTTGCACGGTGCGAAGAGTTATGTGCTTCAAACCCCGGACGGGCAGATTGTCGAAGCCCATTCGATCAGTGCCGGCCTCGACTATCCGGGTGTCGGCCCTGAGCACGCATGGCTCAAAGACACCGGGCGCGCGACCTACGTCTCGGTGACCGATGATGCAGCGCTCGACGCGTTTCAGCAGCTCTGCCGGACCGAGGGGATCATCCCCGCGCTCGAGACCAGCCATGCGTTCGCTTACCTGCCGACGCTTGCCAAGGAGCTCGGGCCGGACGACGACATTTTGGTATGCCTGTCTGGCCGCGGCGACAAGGACCTCGAAACGGTGCTCGAAAAGCTCGAGGAAAGGGGCTGACGCACGTGGGCCGTATTGCTGATGCGTTCGAGAACGCGCGAAACGAAAAGCGCGCAGCGCTGGTGATCTACCTGTGTGCGGGTGACCCCGATTTGAGCACGACGGTCGACCTCGTCGTCGCCGCCGCGGAAGCAGGCGCTGACGTCATCGAGCTCGGTGTGCCCTTCAGCGACCCGACCGCTGACGGGCCGGCGATTCAACGCGCGGCCGAGCGATCGCTGCGCGCTGGGACGACCCTCTCCAAAGTACTCGACACGGTGCGCCTCATCCGGGGCCGCACCGCTGTGCCGATTCTGCTCTTCGGTTATTACAACCCGATCCTTGCGTACGGCGAACAGAAGCTTGCCAATGACGCGGCCGACAGCGGCGCCGACGGGTTTCTCGTCGTTGATCTTCCACCGGAGGAAAGCGCAAGCTTGCGGGGGCCCGCGATCGAAAAGGGGCTCGACTTCGTTCCGCTCGTGGCGCCCACGAGTAACGAGGCGCGCATTTCGCAAGCAGCCGACGCGGCGACTTCATTCATCTACTACGTCTCGATGACCGGGGTCACGGGTTCGCAAGCGGTGGATCTAGCAGGCGCCTCGGAGCGTGCCGGTGTGTTGCAGCGCGAGCTCGGGCGCCCCGTCGCGATTGGGTTCGGCGTGAAGACCAAAGACGATGTCGCTACCGTCGCGCCCCATGTCGAGGGTGTCGTGGTCGGAAGCGCGGTCGTCCGTACGATCGAAGATGCCGCTAGCCCCGACGAAGCGGTGGCCTCCGTCCGCGAGTTGGTCTCCGAGCTGGCTCAGGGCCTGGCACGGCAATAGCGGCCTTGTTCCCGTCCCTCTTGGACGATACTGTCGGTCTATGCCGGCTATCGATGTCATTTCCGCCAACCTTCCGATCCTACGAGAGCTCCGCAACCGAATCGGGCAGCTGGAGCTGGCCGAGCGAGTAGGCGTCTCCAGACGCACCATCGCCCGCCTTGAAAACGCCGAGGTAGCCGATCCAGGCGTCGACCTCATGACACGCATTGCGGGGGAGCTGGGGGCGAGCCTCGCGTTGGTGACCGAGAGCCAGCTTCGCGCAGTCGCGTTGGCGCTGCCCGAGGATGTTTGCGACAGGTTGGGGTCGAAACAGGGGGCGGAGATCCTTGATGCGATGGTGAGGGCGGCGAGGCACGCTCGCTGAGAGTGCCAGCGTCAGCGACAGTGCCAGCGTCAGTGCGGCTGCCTCACTCCTTCGGTTCCCGCGTCCTCGCCAAACTGGTCGTAGCCGCTTCCGTAATCGCCTTCCTCAGGTCATCATCCTCGACCCGGCTCAAGGCACGCCCCAGCTCCTCCGGCAACGATGCCAGTCTCACCGGTTCAGGCGGCGGTGGCGTCTCTCGCGCGCGCTTTGGAATGTCGGGCAGCGGTCCCACCTGAAACCGGATCTTTTCAATGGGCGCCGTCGGTGCATCCTCGCGAAGCCGCGTCAGCAAGTCGTCGGTCAGGTAGTGCAGCTCGTTGGCCCAGACCGACGAGCTGACGTGAACGATGAGCACCCCACGGGAAAGCCTGACCGGGCGCGCGTGCTCCAAAATGCGCGGAGGCACCGAGCGGCTCCACCAAGTGAATACCTTGGCGGCTTCGAGTTGGTCGGGTGCGGGGTAGACGCCCTTTAGAAGCTTGGCTACCGACTCTAGCTTCCCTTTTTTGCGCTTAGCCATCCTCGAAGCTCGCCTTGTAGAGCGCGAGGAGATCGTCTTCGGTGCATCGACGTGGGTTCAGCTCATGGCACGGGTCGGCGAAGGCAAGTGCCGCTAGACGCGGCAAGTCGCTGTCGTGGACCCCTTGAGAGCGGAGGCCGGAGGGCAACCCGATCGACTTCCGAAGCGCGCGAACGGCGCCTGCACATTCAAACGACAGGGTGCTCTCGTCGTTGCCGCGGACGCCGAGCTGCCGAGCGACTTCGGCAATGCGATCGGGGACCGCGACTCGATTGAAGTCGAGCACCGACGGCAGACAAATCGCGTTGGCGAGCCCATGGTGCATTCCAAGCTCGGCCGAAAGCGGATGCGCCAGGGAATGGCAGGCACCGAGGCCCTTTTGAAATGCAACGGCCCCCATCATCGCGGCCTTGAGCATGTCGGCGCGCGCCTTCAAGTCGTTCCCGTCGTCGGTCGCCGCTCTGAGCGAGCGATGGCACAGGCGGACGCCGCCAAGCGCGATTGCATCGGCCATGGGGTGGTCGCCGATCGAGGCGTAGGCTTCGATGCAATGGGTGAGGGCATCCATGCCCGTCGCAGCCGTCATGGCCGGCGGCATGGTTTGGGTCATTGCCGGGTCGAGAATCGCGACGTCCGGCAGCAGCAGTGGCGAGAAGATCACGGTCTTGCGGTTCGTGGATTGAATGGTTACCACGCCGCTGCGGCCGACTTCGCTTCCCGTCCCGGCGGTGGTCGGAATCGCGATCATATGTGGGAGGGGACCGTCGATCTTGTCACCGCCGCCGATCGTGTCGTCGTACTGCGCGAGAGGCCCGGGGTGAGTGACCGCCAGGCGAACGAGCTTCGCGACGTCGAGCACGCTGCCGCCTCCCACGCCGAGCACTAGGTCGGCTTTGAACTCATCGAACACGCGAGCGGCGCCGAGCACTTCCGCTTCGAGCGGATTGGAGGAGATGTCGAGCGCAGACTCGTGCGGGAGCCCGGCCGCGTCGAGGGCGCTGCGAATCGGATCCAACAACCCTGCCTGCTCGACACCATGGTCGGAGACCAGCAGCACGCGAGTGGCTCCGAGTCGATGTGCCTCGTTCGCGCACTGCGCTGCGGCCCCCTCGCCAAGCACCACGCGGGTCGGGAAGCTCCACAGGACCAAGTTCTGAGTATCGGTCATTCTTTGCCTACGTGCCGCTCCATGAGCGCCTGAATAGCATCATCTGGGTTGATGCGACCCTCGGATAACGCAACGAATGTCGACGAAATCGGGGTATCTAACCCGAGGCGCCGCGCGTGCTCCATCATGTGGCGGGCGACGTCGATGCCTTCGACATACGCGCCGACCTTGCCTCTGGCGTTGCTGAGCTTGGCGCCCTGCGCAAGCGCGCGCCCGAGCTGGAACTCTGGGCGTTGATCTCCCGCCACCGCCGCGATGAGATCGCCGAGGCCCGCAAGGCCCATGAATGTCGCCTCCTTGGCCCCGAGCGTCTGCCCGACGCGGGATACCTCGACCATCCCTCGCGTGGCGAGCACCGCAAGCGTGCTGGGTTCCGCACCGATCTCCTGCGCGTACGCCAGCACGACCATCAGGAATCCGACCGTTGCGCTCGCGAGCTCCACACCAACCACATCTGGCGTGTCGTAGATGCGGAGCTCTCCTCCGCCTAACGCATCGCGCGCCATCTCGGTTAGTTCCGGGAAGCCGGTTCCGAGAATCGCGCCACTTGGCCGTCCTTCGGCCAAAGCGTCCGCCGCGAGTGGTCCGGCGAGCGCGCCGATTCGGCGACACACCGTCTTGTCGCGGATGACCTGGGTGACGGTCTTGAGCTCTGCCCCGATCAGGCCGCGGCTAACGTGAATTATCAAGTGCCGTCCATCGACGACTTCGCCGAGTTGCTCGGCTGTGCTTACGGCGTGGCGCGCCGGAACCGCTACGAAGATCAGCTCGCAATCTTCGACCACCCCGATGTCGGTCGACATTCGGATCGGGTCGGGAAGCTCGCGATCCTTCCGGCTCCACACTACGACGTCGTGCCCATGTCGAGCGGACGCCAGCGCGATCGCTCGGCCGAACCCTCCGGCGCCGACGACTCCGATTCGAAGGCTCATCGATGAACTCCCAGGTTTTCGATTTCGCACGCCGCTTGCAATTGGTCGGGGCTCGCGATGGCTTCGGCAAAGGGCACGAGGCGATTCTGGTAGTAAAGCAGTAGCGAGGGGTCGCCGATTACGATGCGGTCTCCCTCGAGCCTGGCGGCAGTCGAGTTGTGATAGCCATTCCAGATGCTCAGCGCCCGTTCGAGAAGCTCCCGGGGAGTGTCTCCCTTGATGACGTCGCTGGTCCTCACTCGGCCTTGGTCCTCGAGCTCCCGCAGACGATCGCGGGCCTCGCCGAGCTCTTGGCACAGTGTCTCACAGTCGAGGCCAATCTCTCCGCGAAGCCGTTGCCGCGCGAAGAGGTCCATCCCCGGGGTCGATTGCACGAGATCCCGGAACAGCACATGGGCCACGACCTGCGTGCTCATCAGGACTGTTTCCCGTTCATAGCGTTTCGCGAGCACCTCTCCGAGCTCGCGCGTGTATGCTCCGTCCCTAGCTGGGTCGAGCACGGGCTTCCCTCGCCGCTCGACGTAGCCGCCAGCGTCGATCTCCCGCCCGCTGGGTGTCAGTGATTGGCCGCGGTCTCCGACGCGGTTGCCGAACGGATCGATGGGCTCGCCGAATCGAATGATGCAGGCGCCACGCATCCCGACTATCTTGCGAAAGAAAGCGAACCAGCGATCGATCTGCGAAAACTCGTCGTCCTCGATGATGTATCGCGCTTCACCTTCATCCATGAGCCAGTCTTTGATGAGGGTTTCCGCCTCGAGGACGAGCGCGTAGTTGATAGTGGTCGGCACGAACCACACTGGACGATCGACCCGGCGCACGCGATTGGTCGAGAACGCCTCGACCCCAGAGCCCAGCAACCCGAGCTTGAGACGGCGCTCGATCATTCCAGAGCGGCTCCGCGTGCCTCCGGGGAAGAAGAGCGAATGATAGCCCCGTTCGATCATCACCTGGGAGTACAGCTTCAGTATGTCCTTATATAAGCTGACGCGAATCCGCCGATCTACGCGATAGGCCCCGAGGTTGTGCATGAAGAAGCTGATGATCGGGTTGGTGAAGAGGTTCTTGCCGGCGCCATATACGGTGGGAGGCAACCCGGAAATCTCGAGCGCTTGCGAGAGCACTATCGAGTCGAGATTGGAAGAGTGGGTTGGAACGAAGACCAGGCTTCCCTCGTTCTGCAGATAGCGGAGGTGCTCCAGGTCCCCTTGGACCTTCAGGACGCGTCCGAGCGCCTCGGGAGCGGGAGCCATCAGGCGCCGCGGTTCCATGATGCCACCGACCATTCGAGGCACCGCCCGGCGCGCGAACCGATAGACCCGCGGATCGAAGTTTCCGGCAACGTCGCGGGTCATGTTGGTCACGATGGTGTGCAGGACGCGCCGCTGCTCGGTGTCGTCCATTTTTCCGATGCGGCGGATCATCGAGCGCCAATAGCCGAGCCGGTCGCGCGCCTCTTGGTCGCGTTGTTTTTCGAGCCGCCGAATCTCGTGGAAGGCGGCGTCGTTGAGCGCCATCTCGAGCCGTGCACGGTCGGACTCGTGAGCCGCGCAGATTCGTTTCACGACCTCCGAGACGATGTCGTCGCGTTCGCTGTTGAACCAGAAGATCGACGGATCGCTGGGCCGAGGGACATAGGGTTTGAAGTGCGGCAGACGAAGAGGGCGTTCCGACAAGAATCGTTTCAACATCAGATACCTCTATACCGCCTCGAAGTAGCGGCGTAGTTCCCAGTCGCTCACCGCTTTGCGGTACTCGCGGCACTCCCAGTCCCGAGTGCGAATGTAATGGTCGACGAAATCTTCGCCGAGCGCTCGCTTGGCTGCCTTGCTCCCCCGAAGGCGTTCCACCGCCATCTCGAGGGTGAGCGGAAGGGCGAGCGCCGCGTCGCCCACGCTCTCACTCGTTGCATCGCCCGAAGTCATGGCGGGTGGCTCGACCCTCTCCGCGATGCCGTAAAGGCCAGAGCCGAGGGATGCCGCCATCGCGATGTATGGATTGATGTCGGCCGCGGTCTGCCGGAACTCGATGCGAGTCGCGTGATCGTTCGGCCCGAGGATGACGCGCGAGCCACAGGTACGGTTCTCGATCCCCCAAGATGAGTTTAGCGGCGCCCAAACGCCGGGCACGTAACGCTTGTAGCTATTGACGAACGGCGCATACAAGGCGGTGAGCTCAGGCGCCAGCGTGACCAAGCCGCCCAGATAATGAAGGCCGGTCTCACTCAGGTTGTCGGTCCCGGCTTCCGCGAAGAGGTTGATCTGTCCGCGTGCGTCCCAGAGGCTTTGGTGGATATGCCCGCTCGATCCGGGCAGGTCGGCGTTCCACTTCGCCATGAATGTGACCGAAAGGTCGTGGCGCGCGCAGATTTGCTTGAGGGTCGTCTTGAACAGCGCGGCCTTGTCCGCCGCGGCCAGCACGTCGTCGTATCGAAGCGCCGCTTCCCAGACACCGGGGCCCGTCTCGGTGTGGATCGCTTCGATGTCGATGTCGTAGGCCTCGCAGGTGTCCAAGATGTCGTCGACCAACACCTGATGCTGACCTGCGCGGAGCCATGAGTAGCCAAACATCCCTGGGCTCAATGGATCGAGGTGGCGGAAGTCCTTCTCGTGGAGCGATTGTGGCGTTTCCCGAAAGACCCAGAACTCGAACTCGGCGGAGAACTTAGCAGAGAAGCCGGCATCGCTCGCGCGCTTGATGACGCTCTTGAGGAGATTGCGGGGGCACGCGGGATGGGGCTCACCGTCCTGCGTGTAGAAGTCGACGATGAAGTTCGCGGTGTCAGGGGCGTCGGGGAGAACGCGGAAGGAGGAGGCGTCGATACGGGCCAAGGCATCTGGGTAGCCCGTGTCCCAGCCGGTCACCTTGGCGTTGTCGTAGAGCTGGTCGCACACGTCCCATCCGAAGATGACGTCGCAGAAACCAAAGCCCTTCTCGAGCGCCGACCAGAATTTTTCGAGGCTGATGTGCTTGCCACGCAGCACACCGTCGACGTCGAAACCACCGACCTTGACCTTCTTGATGCCCTTTTCGTTGAAGTCGCGACGTAGCTCTTCGCTCACAAATCCTCCTCGGGGGCCGGAAGCATACCCCTTTTTGGGTTCCTGTGGGCGGCGTTCCTAGCTGGGTTTTTGGGTCACGCGATGGACCAAGCCCAACCCCACCACGAACACGAGGGCGACCGATGCGTGCCCCAACAGCTCGTGTGATGTGCCCGGAACGGAGCAGTGCGCTTTCAGTACGAAGTTTCCAGCGAGACCAGCGGCTGCGGCTGCAACGAGGCTGCCCATTGCGTTGCCGCGATCTACCAGTCGAAGCAATGCGTAGACTGGGACTCCGAGCAGGAGTCCAACCCCCATACACGCGCCAGCCATCGCGCCACCTGTGTGGTCCTGGGTGGCGGCCTGCGCGGCGGGGTGGGGCCAGAACGCAGCCAAGACGGTTGCGCCGATCGCGACGCAAGCCAGACACATGGACAGCCAACTTGGAAGCGCAGGGAGGTGCACGGGACGTGTGACCATGAACATAGCCAGCACCAACAGGATGCAGAATGTCACGAGGCTGGCTGTCCACGGGGCGGTGCGGGCTTCGTCACCGACCAAAGGGAACACGAACCAGCCAATGACGGCGAGCGCCGCGAAGACGGTGAAGACGATCAGGCGCCGCGCCATTGTGGAACGGCTTCTGAGAAAGCCGGTGACGGTTTGGTCGCTCTTGTCGCACTCTGCCTTCATGTCGGCGAACATGCGGTCCATCCGGTCATCGGTTGGCGATGCGTCAGGCGCATCGAGCTCGCGCAGGCGCTCGCCGATCCCGTCGTCGGGTCTATCGCTGGCACTAGTCATTCATCACCACGTATTTCCGAGACGAGCAATTGTTTCAAAGTTGCATACGCACGATGTGCGCGAACACGTACAGCGCCCTCCGAAGTGCCTACAATTTTGGCCACTTCCGCGTATGGGCGCTCCTGAAACCAATGCAGCTCCACCACCTCGCGCTGGCTCGTCGGGAGCTTCTCCAAGGCCACATGAAGGAGCTCGGAGCGCTGCCGAAGCTCGAGGGGCATGAAATCTGCTTCGGGCGCGGCCCTCGTGTCGACCTCGAGCGAGGTCATCTTGCGTCGCTTGGTTCGCCGCCAGTGCTCGCGGACGAGGTTCATTGCGATCGTCATGACCCACGGGCGCAGCTTCGAACCACGACGGAAATCGTTGCGGGCACCGTGAAGCCGGAAGAACGTCTGCTGCACGATCTCCTCGGCGAGCTCGGCATCGCGCAGGTGCCGCCGTGTGAGGCGGAGGAGGATTGGCGCGTACCGCTCGAACAGCGCCCGGAAGGCCGCGTCGTCGCCATCGATGTAGGCGTCCATCAGTTGTTCGTCGGTGGGCCCGGAGCTTGGTGGTCTAGTCGCCATGTTGTGCGTTGGGATCGAGGCGGAAGGGGAGCGTCGTTTCGTTCGGCGCGGTTTGCGCCTTCCACCAATAGCCCGAGAAGACGAGGGTGCCTAGCAGGATGAGCAAGAGGGCGATCTGTCGCCATCGGCGCCTGGTCTCTGGGTCGAGCTCTTCGATCACGATGGGTTCGATAGGGATCGGTCGCGCGCCCGATGTGCTGAGGATCTTCCCTGCTGGGTGACTGCTGCTGGCGTGCGGTGGCGGGAGGTTCGAGGCGAGCGCGGCGACCGGTATGGAACCGACGTGCGAGGTTTCCATCCAGGGGGCGATGTCTTGCGTGTGCGGGCTTTGCTTGGCCGACTCGACTTCGATCCATTCGAGCGCAGCGCGCATGGACGCCGCATCTGGGTATCGGTTCTGTGGGCGTCTTGCCATTGCGCGCCTGACCACATCGGGCAGACCGGGGACGTCGTCAAACCCCTCATCGGTCTCCCACCCGACCGGGGGCGAGCCGATCACCATGTGATGGAGCAGTGCGCCAGCGGAATACAGGTCGACCGAGGCGTCGAAGGCTTCGGCGCCGAAGAGCTCCGGCGCCATGTAGGCCACCGAATGCTTGCCCGACCCCGTGTGCGCGGCGTGGGCGCTGGCCTCTGGGTTTGCCCGAAGCAGAGGTGCGACCCCGATGCCGATCACTCGTGCGCCGAGTTTCCCCCCTCGCTCGCGGGTCACGATGATGTTCTGTGGGGTGAGGTCGCCATGCACCAACGCCTGGGCATGCCCGGCATCGAGGGCATCGAGAACGTGGGTCGCGAGCCGGAGCACCGCGAGGGAGCTCAGGGGGCGATCGCGCAGGATGTCTGAGAGAAGGGTGCCGCGCGTGTCTTGAAAGGCGAGGTAGGGGACACCCTCGATGACGCCGGCGTCGAGCACGCGCGGGACCGAGCGCGAGCGGATCGAACCGAGGCCGTGCGCTAGATGAGAGAAGGCCGCCTCGGCGCGTGTCGATTGGCTCACGTCCATCGGCAGGACAGACAAGATGAGCGGCGTGCCTTCCGAAGACCCACGGTAGTAGGAAACCAGCCCGCCCCACGGCAACGCACCGTCGACCGCATAGCGCCCTGCAAAGAGCTCTTCTGGCGGCGGGTGCGCGCCACCCGGCGAGGGAAACATCGGGTCGGAGAATAACTCCAATGACTCGTGGACGCGACTTTCTTCAGCGGTCCGCCTGAAGAACTTGGCCACGAGCGAGAACCTCCCCGTCGGGCTGCCGGGTGAGCTCGTAGGCGCGGGTGCGATCGCCGGTCACCCAGGTCTCCATCTGGATCTGCTGTCCGGCGTGTGTTTCCCGGACGTATTCCACCGAAAGGCCTGCCAGGGGCCCTTCCACCCCAGTGGGCTTTCCGGCTTGGGCGGCGAACCAACGCGTGTCGTCGATGTAGTCCACGTAGCGAGCCTGATTCACATGACCAAAGCTGTCTTGGTCGCTCGGGCGTGCGATCCATTGGCGCTTCCACGATTGCGCGCGATCGCATTCGGGCCATGGCCGCACTGGTGGGGCGGGCTCGTCGAGCACGAAAGTGGCGACCACCGGGTCGACGGGGGCGGGACCCTCGGGTCCCAGGTTCACCACGGTCATGCGAGCTCGCACGGCGATCGCCCCATCTCGGAGGCGGATCACTCGATGGCCGAAGTCGAAGCTGGTGCGGCCTACCCGGGCGACCCAGGTCTCGATCCCGATCTCGTCTTGGTAACTAAGAGGCTCCCCGTACTCGAACGTCCCCGCGCGGGCCACGCCACCGTCCATGAGGCCGCGCAAGGCATAGTCGTCCATAGTGAAGACCTGCCATCGCGTGTGCTCGAGAATGCGGGAGAACCAGCCGGGAGACACCGACCCCGTGGCGTCGAGCTCGATTCCCCGAATGGTGTAGTGGTTCGTGGTGAGTTTCTGCAGCGTGTCGTTCATGAGCGCCGCGCACCCTAGCAGGCGGCGGGCTTGGGCTCACCCCTTGCGCATGCGTTTCATCAGGTACTGCTGTCCCACCGCGAGTGCCTCGGGATCTTTCAGCGCCGACAACAGGACGGCCGCATCTTCCCGCGCGTCGAACGTGCCTTCACGGATGGCGATGAGCTGCCTCTTCGTAGCGCGAAGCACGCTCAGGGGCTTGCGCGCGATGGCGCTCACGAGCGTGGCGAGCTCCTCCTGCAGCCGGTCGACGGGAACGACGCGGCTGATCAAGCCTCCACGGAGCGCTTCGTCGGCCCCGAATGGGCGGCAGCTCAATACGAGGTCGGCAGCGAGCGTTTCGCCCAGCAGCCGAATGACGTGCTCCAAGCCGCCCCAGCCGAGCGGGATTCCCGCATCGAGCTCAGGGATCGCGAAGCGCGCGTCGTCCGACGCGATGCGAATGTCGCACGCACCAGCCAGGACCAATCCCCCGCCGATGCAGTGACTGCGAATCCCGGCGACCGTGATCTGTGGGAGCTCAGCGACCGCGTTGGTTGCGCGCCGGCCTAGGTCTGCGACGTCGGCCGCGCCCGTGTCGGTTAGCAAGGGAAGGAACGCAGGCAGGTCTGCGCCTGCCGAAAAACAGCTCCCGGCGCCCTCGAACGCGACGACCCGCACCGAGTCGTTCTTTGCAAGATCGGCGCACGCGTCGATCAGACCGCCCAACGTGCTCGGGGTGAGTGCGTTGAGAGCGCTCGGCCGATCGAACACGACACGCGCGATCCCCTCTGCCAACCGCACCTTCAAGTCAGACATTTGCCTCCCATCATCCGAAGTTGGCTGGGCGCTCGACACAGTAGATGCCGCCTGGAGCCTCGATCAAGGTAGCGCACTTGTTGCAGTGGTTGCAGCCGTTCTTGTAGCTGTGGCGTTCCTGGGCTTGCTTTGGGAAATCGGGATCGAAGATCAGAGCTCTGCCAAGTTGGATGAAATCGAATCCGGCGCCCATCACCGTGCGGATGCTGTCGTTGGTGCACACGCCACCGATGTAACAGACGCCGCATTGCACTCGATCGCGAATCCGTTGTGCATGCTCGAGAAAGTACATTTCCTCGTAGGGGTAGTCTTTGAACATGATCGGCGCTGCGAGACGAATGCCGATTTTCATGAGCCGGCTCTTCTCATGCTTGATGAGCCCGGGAACCATGCTGTCCCCTCGGAACAAGAGCATCGGGTTCATGCTGCTCGTGCCGCCGCTACAGATGATCACGTCGAGGCCACCGCCTTCTAGCATGGCCGAAATTTCCACCGAGTCGTCGTACGTGACTCCGCCGGGTACGCCGTCGGTCATACTGATCTTCCCGAGCAGTGGGTAATCGTCGCCAACGTTCTTCCGGACGTCGGCTAGCACCTCGAGCGCAAACCGCATTCGGTTCTCGAGACTGCCGCCGTACTCGTCTTTGCGCTTGTTGGTCTTCGGGCTGATGAACTGGCTGATGCCGTAGCCGTGGCCGAAGTGGATCTCGATTGCGTCGAACCCGACCGATTTCATGAAGCCAGCGGCGCGGCCCATGACTTCGACGCGTTCGCGGATCTGCGGCTTGGTCATTTCGGCGATGCGGGAGAGGCCGTACGTGAGGCCGAGAGCGTTTCTCCCCTTCGAGGGGCCCAGCGGCCGCTTTCCACTGAACTCGAGATTCTTGGTGAACGCCCCGCAGTGACCGAGTTGCCCGGCCACTTTGGCGCCGGTGGCCTGCACGGTGCGGATGAACTGCTCGAGCTCGGGACGAATCCCCTCGTGCATGTACATCATGTGTTCGTGGATGCGCCCGTCGGACTCCGCCGCGCAGTAGGCGATGGTGGTCATGCCAATGCCGCCTTGTCCAAAGCGCTCGTGAAAGCTGACCAGCGCCGGGCTGGGGACTCCGCCGGGGGACTTCCCTTCGAAGGTTGCGGCTTTGATGAGGCGGTTACGAAGAGTGAGGCTGTTGATCTTCGCCTCAGAGAAACACCTGTCTAGCGGGTCGGTCATGCTTCGCTGA
>JAFDAJ010000433.1 GCA_019313915.1 Deltaproteobacteria bacterium | reverse complement strand
CTTGCTATGCCCGAGGACGCTTCCGACTCCGCTCGGCCTCCGCTCAGCGGCCTTCACGGGTTTGGGCTCAACGGACGCGACGGCCTGGCAGTGCTTTCGACAGTAGCGAAGAAAGGAGCTGTACGAGCCTGGGAACGGCTTGGAACTTCGCGTCGCGTACGCCCGCCACACACTCTTGACGGAGCACCCGCCTTCAATGCAGGCCCTGATCTCCCCGAGGTGCATGCGGAAGTACGGGTACGCGTGCCACAGCCGTGGGTCTCCTTGGATGGATTTCGTGTCTTCACTCTTGGCGGTCACTCCCTGTTATCGGTTTTGACCCCCGAAAAGTTGCGCGGGCCACCCGGCAGTCTCCGTGGCGTGTTCTGTCGCAAACTGTCACAAACTGTCGCATGGTGATTGCGCTTGCTGCGCTCTGCGTCTTGCTGCGCTCCAATGCTTCGGTCTGAATCCAGTTGACGCTGTTTGTGTCAATGCAGGGCAATCGGATTCACTTCGATTCAGTTCGGCGCAACGAACTTCAACCCATTTCCTCGTGCGCCAAAAAGGGACCCGACTTGTTCGGGCAAGGGATAGTTTTGTCTGCCAACAAAACTGCACGCGCCACCTTCTCACGCTGATCGCGTGATCGGTCGCGCGAGTTGCGCGCTCAACGCCTTCGGCTTATTCGCGCGCTCAGAACAGAGTTCTCTCTAGACAATGCAACCGCGATGCCTATGCTCGAATGCAATGGGAGAACTGAAGCATCGACTCACTGGGAGAACTGAAGCATCGACTCACCGTACGGCTCGCAGACGCGCACGTCGCTCAACTCAACGCGCTCGCAGAAGCGAGCGGGCTCAGCCGCAATGATGTGGTTCGTCGCATCCTGTTGAGCCACGACTTACCGACCGCAGAGTCGCTCGAGGAAATCGAGAAGCTACAAAGGCTTCAGGGCGAACAGAATCGGCTCGGCGGCCTACTCAAGAAGACACTGACTGAAAGCCGCGACAAAGCGGACATTCGACGAACGCTCGCTGAGATCGAGAAGACGAGCGCGCACATTCGCATCGTGATCGATCGCCTCGCCCGGCCACGATGATCATCAAGCCGAAAAAGTGGAAAAAGAGGGCCCGAACCTCGGCCAAGTGCCCGCGGTTCCGCGGGCTAGTAACCTATATGCTCAAGGGCAAAGGCGCCGAACGGTGCACATGGTACGGGGCGGGAAACCTCGAGGGAATCGATCGGCCTGAGGACTCGGACGTTGCGATCAACGTGGTCGAGGCATTTCAGCGCGCCAACACGCGCGCCAGGGGCGACCGGACCTACCACTTGATCATTTCGCTTCACCCCGACGACCGTTCGTTGAGCGAGCGGGAACTCGATGAGGTGGTTCGGCGTGCCATCGATGCGGCCGGATTCGGCGAACATCAGTACATCGCGGTCCGCCACAGCGATCAAGAGCACGAACACGTTCACGTCGCGGTCAATCAGATTCACCCGAAGACGCGGAAGATCCACCACCCTTGGCGAGACGTCGAGGCGTTCAAGGCTTTGGCGAGCGAGCTTGAGGTAGAGCTGGGGCTTTACAAGGTCGATCGGAGCGTGAGGCGAATCGATAGCGATCGGTCCCGCGACTTCGAGGCACAGTGCGGGGTTCAGAGTTTTTCTCGCTGGGCCAGGAGTCGCATCGGCGAGAGAATCGACTTAGACGACGTCTGCAACTGGAAGGATCTGCACGCGCGACTCGCGGCGCATGGCGTGCGAGTCGTTGAGCGTGGCAACGGCTTAGCCGTGGTCGACGCAAGGCGAGCGAACCTTGCATGCAAGGCCTCTTCTCTTGGGCGTCACTGGTCCAAACAAAAGCTCGGTGAGCGCTTCGGGGATTTCGTTTCGGGTCCTACGGCGGAGCACGTGACGAGCATGAGCCGAGACGCGCATCGACCCGAGCCGCTCGGACCGCTGCGTGAGGACGAGCTTTGGCGCGAGTACCAGGATGCGCTCGACGCCGCGCGGACTCGGCGGGACGAGCAGCGCGAGGCGTTGTCTTCCAAGATCGACACAGCTCGAGCCGCGCATCGACGACATTTCAAGTTGAGGCATCACGCGATTGCGGCGATGCCTATCCCTGGGCGCGAGAAACGCAAGTTGTACAAAATGCTCTCGTTCGAGAGAAAGGCTGCCGAGCGTAAGCTCAGGGCAACGGTCAAGAGATGGCGGACCATGAGCATCGACACACACCCGGGATCTTGGAAGGAGTTCCTGGCAGCACGGGCCGCTCGCGGTGATCAGAGGGCGATCCGTCGCCTCAGG
>JAFDAJ010000177.1 GCA_019313915.1 Deltaproteobacteria bacterium | reverse complement strand
CGCCGGCTTCTGCTTGAGGTCCTTGGCGCGCTCGACGCTGGTCACGACGCAGGCCGCTCCACCGTCGGTTTCGAGGCAGCAGTCGAGCAGATGCAGCGGATGCACGATCCAGCGCGACGCTTGGTGATCTTCGATAGACATCGTCTTGCCGTGGAAGATCGCGTCGGGGTTTTGCTGCGCGTGCTTGCGCGTAGCCACCGCGACCCGGCCCAGATCCTCGCTGGTGCAGCCGGTGTCGTGCATGTAGCGCCGGGTGAACATCGCCACCCAGCTGGTCGGCGTCATCAGCCCGTAGGGCATGTACCAGCCCCAGTGGATCAGGTCCGAGGTGATCAGGTCGCCGGATACGCCCGAGCTATAGCGCTGACCCGAACGACCGTTGAGCGCGCGGTAGCAGACCACCGCGGTGGCTTCACCCGTTGCCACTGCCATCGCTGCTTGATGCAACAATCCGATGGCCGCTCCGCCACCGTGAGGCATGGTGGAAAAGAAAGTGAGCTCGCCGCAACCCACCGTGCGTGCCAGCTCGATCTCGTCGGTGGAATCCAACGTGAAGCTGGTCATTCCATCGATGTCCTCGGGTTTCAGCCCTGCGTCCTCGATAGCCGCCTTGACGCACTCGGCGGCCAGTTGCAGCTCCGAGCGCCCGGAGTTCTTGGAGTACTCAGTCTGCCCGATGCCGGCGATAGCCGCCTCATTCTTCAGTGTCGTTGGCATTGGCTTAGGCTCCCCTCGGCAGCGCGACGCTGACGCTGGCAGTGGCATGCGCGCCCCACGAGTTTTTTCCGATCACTTCGATGTCGATCACGCTCTGCTCTTCGTCCTTTTGCAAGACCTTGCCGGTGAGCTTCATCGTGTCGCCCGGCACATTGGGGGCGCCTAGCTTGACCCCCAGCTTTTTGATCACTGCATTGGGCCCGGCCCAGTCGGTGACGTAACGGCTGACCCAGCCATTGGTGGTCAGCACGTTCATCCGGCGATGATCAGCGTTGAGGTCATTTCGATCGCCAACTCTGGCAACACGTCGCCCACCTCGACCTCTGCGAGGGTTCGGGTCTTCAAGCTGGACATCACATTACCTCCTGCAAATCTTGCGGTGGATTGGCCGCCATCTGCGCGCCCAAGCGGCTCAATTGCAGCGCAGCGCCTCCTAGCGTCAGCTCCAACGCCTTTGCCCAGAGGAAGTAGCGGTGGATCGGGTAGTCCAGATCCACGCCGATGCCGCCGTGAAGGTGCATCGCGCTATTGGCGATGCGCGATCCTGCGTCGGCGGCCCAGAACTTGGCGATCGCTATTTCGTCGTTGGCCGGTCGACCCTCTTCGAGCAGCCAAGCTGCGCGCCAAGCAGACCAGCGTGTCGCTGCAAGATCGATGTAGTCGTCGGAGCAGCGATGTTGCACCGCCTGAAACGATCCGACGGGCACGCCGAACTGAACTCGCTCCCGCACATACCCTGTGGTCATCTCCAACGTCCGTTCGGACACACCAACTTGGAGGAGGCAGAGCGCGGCTAGCGTGCTCTGATAGATCCACTCGAGGATCTCGCGGCCATTTTCGGCGTCGCCCAAGAAATCGGCCGGTCCGACGGGCAGATCGGTCAGCTCGAGCAAGAAGAGGGGCTCACCGGTGGAGGTGCGGCTTTTCGTGGCGCGCAGGCCCGGCGCCGCCGGGTCGACGAGAAAGACTCGCACACCTTCAGCACTTTGGGCCGGGATGATGATCCGCTGAGCAAGGTCGACCGCTGGCACCTCGTGCTTGGCGCCGCTGAGCTTGTAACCATCGCCATCTTTGACGGCGCGGGTGGTCGGCTCCAGAGGATCCTGAGCAGCCGGTTCCTCAAGCGCCGCGGTTAGGATCAACTCGCCAGCGGCGACGGCCGGTAGGTAGTCTTGCTGTTGTTGCGGCGAGCCGAATTTTGCGATCGGCAGCGCGCCCATCACCAAAGTTGGAAGCAGTGGAACGGGCGCCAGCTCGCGGCCTTGCTGCTCCAGCAGCAAGCACAGCTCCAGTAGCCCATAGCCCATGCCACCGTGCGCCTCGGGGACCGCGATACCAAGAAGGTCGGCCTCGGCCAGTTGTTTCCACAGTGCGTCGTCGAACCAACGGTCCTGGCCTTCGATCTGCTTGAGCCGCGCGCTGGTCACCTCGGCCTGGAAGATCTCTCCGGCCAAGTTCCGCAGCATCTCTTGCTCTTCGGTGAAGTTGAAATCCATCGACTGCCTCTAGACTAGGCCTTCACCGGTCGAAAGAGCGGCAGCGTCAGCTCGTCGTCGACCTGCTCGAAGTACAGCTCTACCGGCATACCGATCTCGATCGCGTCGAGATCGTTGGTGACGAGGTTGGAAACAAAGCGCGTACCCTCCTCGAGGTCGAACACTCCTATGGCGTGGGGATACTCGAAGGGCGGAAACTCCGGATAGTACATCAGCACGTAGCTGTGCACCGTGGCCTTGCCCGATGCTTCGATCGACCCCCATTCGATCGATTGACAGTGCGGGCACATCGGGCGGGGAGGGTGACGAAGCTCGCCGCACGACTCGCATTTTTGGATCAGTAGTTTCTTGTTGGCGATGCCTTCTTCCCACCACCAAGCATTGTCGTGGCCGATCGCCGGGCGCATCCGCTTCGGCTGGGCCGGCGCAGACGCGGAGGAGGAATCCTCGGACGCTGCCGGTTTCTTGGCGGGCTTGTACTTGAGCACGCGGAAGGTCATCGAGCCCACCTGCTCATCGTCCTGATCGACGAAGGTGAGGCGGGTGTTGATGAAGTAGCCGATGCCCAGGCCGGTGGCCTTTTGTTCGGAGATCGACTCGATCACGGTGGTGGCCGTCACGCGGTCGCCGGGCTTGAGGTAGCGATCGAACTGCTGGTCGCAGTTGGTCGCGACCACGCCGACATAGCCATACTCGCTGAACACCGCGTGCAGTTGTTCTTGTAGATCTTTGGGCGCGTCGGGGTCGGGCCGCGCCATTTCGATGCCCTTGAGGCTCCAGGCCTGAAGCATCGTGGGCGGCGCGACGAGGCCACCAAAGACCGATTCCTCAGCCGCCTGTGCGTCGAGATACACCGGATTGCTGTCGAGCATCGCGTCGCACCACTGTCGGATCGCCCCTTCGCTCACCGCATCGCGCGCGACGTCCGGCGGGCCGATTGCCTTGCCGACGAAGGTTTGGATTTTGCGCTCTAGCTCTTCTCTGCTCATGGCATCCCTCGACGCGCGCCTAGCGCCTACTCCGCGGCAGCGACAAACCTACCGTCGCGATGATGTCGCGTTGCACCTCGTTGACACCGCCACCAAAGGTCAGCGTTGTCGCACTGCGGTAGGCGTGCTCTAGCAACCCACCGAAAAGGCAGCCGGGTTCGCCCGTCAGCTCGGTCCCTGAACGACCGGCGATCTCCAATAGCAATCGATAGCATTCGACGAAAAACTCCGAGCCAAAAACTTTGACCGCCGAGGCTTCTTCCATTCGCGGGGTACCGTTGGTCAGGCTCCAGGCCGAACGCCAATTGAGCACCTTGAGCGCTTCGAGACCCGCGCGGGCCCGCGCCAGATTGTGCTGCACCCAGCGCTGTTCGATCATCGCGCGGCCGTCGGGCCCCCTGAGCGTTGCTGCCCAACTCCAGACCTCATGGAGCACCCGATCCGCTGGGCCCGGAGTTGCGAGGGCAATGCGCTCGTGGTTGAGCTGCGAGGTCAAAAGCCGCCAGCCACCGTTGAGCTCTCCGACGAGGTTCTCTTTGGGGATGCAGACGTTGTCATAGTAGGTCGCGTTGGTGCGCTCGTAGCCGACCGTATAGATCGGAGTGCAGGAAAACCCCTCGGCGTCGGTGGGTACCAAGAACATCGAGATGCCTTTGTGTTTGGCCCTCTCGGGATCGGTGCGCGCGGCAAGCCAAATGTAGTCGGCGTCGTGGGCGTGGGTCGTGAAGATCTTGCTGCCATTGATGACCCAGTGGTCGCCATCCAGTTCTGCCCGGGTGGTCAGCGAGGCGAGATCGGTACCGGCCTCCGGTTCGGTGTAGCCTACGCCGAAGAACAGCTCGCCACGGAGGATCTTGGGTAAGAGCTCTTCCTTTTGGGCCGCCGAGCCAAACTGCATGATCGTGGGTCCAATGGTGTTGACGCTGATCACCGGCAACGGTGCTCGTGCGCGCCATGTTTCGTCCCAGAAGATGAACTGTTCGAGAGCCGTCATGTTCCGGCCGCCGTACTCTTCGGGCCAGCCCAGTCCCAGCCAACGGTCCGCGCCCAGCTGCGCTACGATCTGACGAAAGACAGGTCCGCCCATCTGCAGGCGTTCGGCGTCGTAGGCGCGCTGAAGCTCAGGGGTGAAGAGGGTCCGGTAGTAGTCGCGGATCTCCTGCCGGAGCTCCTTCTGTGCGGCTGTGAAGTCGAGGTACATGCGGTATTTACGCTGCCGTTCTTACGGTGCCGACCACCTCCTGGCCAGCTCCCAGGTCCAGATACGCGCCGGCACGCATGTTGGAGTCAACTATAAGAATGGACAGAACTCCAAAAGTAGTCCTTACTCTATACATAAAGTATACTTCGCAGTTGTCAACGGCCGGTAAGGCGCCTGGGCTGGCTCGATCGGTCTCGAGTAGTTCTCCGGAATCTCGGAAAAGGGAGCGGACAAATGCCAAGAGATGAGCGGTTCGACATTGTCATCGTCGGGGGCGGTCCCAACGGGATGACGACGGCGGCGTACCTCGCCAAATGCGGACTGAGTGTTTGCGTTTTGGAGGAGCGCACCGAATCCGGGGGCGCTTGCGAGAGCGTGGAGCCGTTGCCGGGCGTTCGCATCTATCCGCACGCCGCGTTGATGTACGCATCGCCTGCACCCGGTTTCGAGCAGCTCGAGCTGCACAAGTATGGCTTCCGCATGGATTGGAACCCGGTCGATCCGTTGCTGATGGACACCGCGGGCCTGGCCTGCACGGAGGGGTGGCGGCCGATCACCGAGGACGACCAACTGGGTTGGGCCACGCTGGCCGGCATGATGGGCGAAACCAACTACACCAAGGAGCTGATGCGCTCGGCGTTTTGGTGCCCTCCGCATCCGGCCGACGTCGAAGTCACCGACGAGAACACGCCGTACATGCAGGTGTACAAGAAGTACCAGCCGGAGCTTTGGACGCCCGAGCTGCGACAGGGAACGATGTTCGACATCATGGACGAACATCTGGACAGCGAACAGTTCAAGACCGCGATGGCCTTTGCGGCTTGGGCTTCAGGGGCGGCCGGCCACTGGGAAGGCGTGGCGATCCCGGCGATCTTGGCGGTGCACCTGTTGACGCTGCCCAACCTGGGCAGGATCAGTACCCCCCGCGGCGGCATGCACGGGTACTTTCACTCGATCCTCCGGTGCGCGGTGCACCACGGGACGGTGATTCGCACCAGCGCTCCTGTCGACGAGGTCTTGATCGACGATGGACGCGCGGTGGGCGTGCGGCTCCGTGAAACGGCCGCCCAAGGTGGCCGCACGATTCGCGCCAACAAGGCGGTGATCCTCGCGTGCGATGTGCATCAAGCCTTCCTCAAGATGGTCGGCCCCAAACACCTCGACCCCGATGTGCTGCAGAAGATCGAAGACATCAGCCTCAAGAATCAGACGCTTTATGTCTCGACCTTTCACACCAAAGAGCCGCTGCGCTTCAATGAGCGCTTCAAAGATGTGCCGGAGGAGGCCAGGCTGGTGGGGCCCGATAGGCAGGCGTCAGCGGGGATCTACCCCTGCGACTCGCGAGAGATCTACTACGAAAACGTGGCCGATGTGGACGGCCACAAGGGGCAACCCACGGTCTCTCCCGAGCGCGCGATGTGGTGCAACATCCCTCCGCCGGCCTTCGACCCGACCCAAGCTCACGGGAGCTATCCCCAAGGGTACATCTCGGGGCTATTCGAGATGGCGGTCACTTCACCCGATCTGCATGTCGAGGGAGAAGACGCGGTGGATACCTATAAGGAAGACATGGACCGCTTCATGCGCGAGTCCATCAGCTACGTCCTCGACGGATTGGACGACGACAACGTGATCCATCATTGGAGTGCCAGTGGCCGCGATGTCGAGTTCCGCAACACGGGTCTGATCGGCGGCACCTGGTGCGGGAGCCGCCACTCCGAAGATCAGCTTTGGACGAATCGGCCGACTCCGGAGCTCGCGCGCTACCGGTCGCCGATCGATAACCTCTACCACGCGCATCAGACCTCGGGACATCCCGGGGCGCTGTGCTTGATGGCGATTCCCTACAACCTCATGCACATCCTGATCGAAGACGGAATCGCAGAGCCCGGCGACTGGTGGTACGCGTCGCCCTACTACATTCCCGAAGAAGGCAAGATCCCCG
>JAFDAJ010000176.1 GCA_019313915.1 Deltaproteobacteria bacterium | reverse complement strand
GTCTCTCTAAGACCCCATACGACTAGGCTCCCGCCCACTTGCTGTGCCGCACATCCCGAGCCGTTCTCCTACGTAGAAGTCGACGTATGGAAGGGCGACGTGTGCGACGTACTTGGACTTAATCCTTTGAAAAAAGGGCTGTCGCCTTTTGCGTGGATGTCTACGTATGGAGGGGCACGGCGGAGCGCGATGCGGGGACCCAGCGGCGTAGCGAGTGACAATCGGCAAGACAGCAACCACCGCCGATTGGGCGCGAGCGCCGAGGGGAGGCTTGCGTGGCCTCAGGCCTCAAGCCCCTCCGGCCACCTTTGCAAGCCGACCCGTCCGCAGGGTCCCCGTGTCGTGTTCCGCCGTGTCCCGGGACGACTGTCGCGAGCCGTTCTCCGGGGGTGCAGTCGCGATCTCAGGTTAGGCGCCGCGAACTAGCGCCATCGACACGCCGGTGCCCATCAGCAGCAAGCCGAGGCAGATGATCACGAAGCCGAGGCCACCCATGTAGCACCACACCATGACGCCTCCGCGTTCTTCGCGCCGAAGGCGGGCGTTGAAACGCAGCGGTCGCCAGAACCATCCTCGTGGCAGCTCACCTCGCGGGCTCAGCGCTTGAAAGAGGCGGACGTGATAGACGAAGCCCGTCGGGACTCCCAACGCGAAGCCAGCCAGCGTGACCCAAATGCCGGTGTAATAGAGGGTTTCCCAGGGAGCAAACCAGATGCCGCTCAGCAGGCACATGAACGCGCTGACGGCGGCGACGATGCCGAGCTCACGCATAGACGGGGCTCCGTAAGATCATCACGGCTCTGCCGCTGGCTGTGGACTGGGCTTGGCGCACAGCTCCAGGTTTTGCACGTTGCTGTCGTCGTACGGGTCGAGCGCCGCCGCACGCTGGAAAGCGTGACACGCGGTCTCGATGTCCCCTAGCTCGTACGTCACGATGCCGAGCACCCTTTGGTTGTGCGTGGTCTCGGCCTGAAGGCGAACCGCTTCCTCTGCCATGCGCAGCGCATCTTCTCGCCGTCCACGCTTGAGATAGAGCAACGCCAGGTTGGCGTAGGCCTTGTGCGACTCGGGTACCGACGCAGCCTGCCGCATCTTCTCGATGGCCGCGTCGAGCTTCCCTTCCGCGGCGAGCAGTAACCCCTGTCGGTGCAGCAGCGCCCAATGCCCAGGCGAGTGTTCCAGTCCAGTGCGCGTGTAAGCCCAGGCCCGTTCGTAGTCTCGACGGCTTGCGGCCAGGGACGCGAGCTCGTCCCACGCTTCGGCGTTGGTCGGATCGACGTGGGCAGCGTTCTCAAAGAGTTGCTCGGTGCTCGACCACACGGGCGTCTGCGCGATCGTCCAGCCACTCCCAAGCAGGATGAGCGCACCGCCAACGGGCCACGAAACGACGCGCGGCAGCTTCATCAACACCACCGCGAACGCGAGAAGCAGACCGAAGCTGGGCAGGAAGACGTAGCGATCGGCAGCGTAGTTCTGGACCGGCACCATGAGATGGCTAACCGGGGCCAAGAAGACGAACCACCAACCCAAGCCCAACATCGCAGCCGTGCGCCGGGACCGTGCGAGCAACGCCCAAGCGACCATCCCCGCGCCCAAGACGGCCCCTACTGCACCAGGCAGCCACCGACCGATCCCCGCATCACCTGGCTGTATCGCGTACTCGACCGCATAGGGGCCTCCGTACGCCATCAGTTTCAGGTATTGGGTGTGGGCCTGAAAGAAAAGCAGGAGCGTATCGGTGAACCCATCTCCGTGGTACGGCACGATGACGCCCATCGAACGAGACACCCATACGTTTGGAATGAACACCAGCAAACCACATGCGACGTAAGCCGCGACGAACGTCAACTGACGTCGCCGCTCGAGTGGGGAGTCGAGCCAGAGCACGATCAGCACGAGCGCACCGGCGCCTGCGATGACGAGCGCCTTGGACGCCACTGCCAATATGAAGAGGAAGCAGGCGGCGAGCCCGCGCGCCCAGCCTCCACGTCGCAGGTACGAGGTCGCAACCAACAAAGAGGAGGCCACCAGGAACGCACCGAGCGCTCCTTTTCGCTCCGACAGCCAGGCCACCACCTCGACGTGGACTGGATGCGTCGCGAACAAGAGGCCCGTCAGCCATGCAAGCGAGTGGCTGCGCGATAGCATGAGCGCCAAAGACGCAAGCACGGCGCAGGTCCCCGCATACAAAAGCACCTGCGTGAGGTGTTGGCCGCCAATCCACTCACCGTAGAGGGTGTAGTCGAGCATGACGGAGAGATCGCGCACAGGGAGGTACTCCGCCCCGAGCCGATACCGCTGCTCCCAGGAGAAGTCACCCAGCACACGCCAAACCGACTCGGCACTCAGCTCGTGCAACAATCGGTTGTCACGGATGAGCCATGGATCGTCATGCAGCACGAAGCCGTATGCGACCGTTCGCAGGTACAGGACGAAACCAACCAGCCCAACCCAGGCCGGATGAAGCCGTTCAAACACCGCCGCCAAACGTTCGCTCATCCCCCTCGCACCACTAGGCGCAGGTTAGTCGCTGGGGCGTCACGCGCGCCAGATACACGCTGGCACTGACGCTGACACTGATCTACCGACAGTCGGCGTAGGAGAGGCTCTCCCAGTTCCGGAGGTCTTCTCTGTCCTGCCCTCTCGAGTAGACGGCGGGGCTGCCAATCGGTGCGTCGACTGTGATTCGCTGGGCGCCTTCGACCGGGTCGCCAGTCCATACGTTGTACCAGGTGCCCGCGGGGAAATAGACGGAGCGGGACGTTGCGCCTTGCTCGGTGACGGGCGCGACGAGGAGTGAGTCGCCTATCATGAACTGGTCGCTGATGTTCCAGGTTTCGGCGTCGTCGGGGAAGACCAGCATCAGATGACGAACGATCGGTGCGCCGCTCGTCTCCGCTTCGGCCGCCAGTGTCATGAAGTCGTTCATGAGCGCGCAGTGTACGAATGTGAACTTTCGGAAGTGGGCCGTGGTTTCCTCATCCGTATTCCAGCGCCAGTTGTTCACTTTGTCGGCACCTTGGTGAGTGCGCATGACGGGGACGAAGGCTCCGAGTTCTGTCCAGCGCATGTACAGTTCTTTGGTGCTCGGTCCGGCGCCGACTGAGAAGCCCGCGATGTCGAGGGACACGAACGGCTGGCCGGCAAGGCCGAGATTGAGCAACGCGGGAGTCACCGTGGGAAGACCATCGAGCTCCCCCCAATCGGTTTGTTGATCACCCACCCAATGAATCTGCGCGACACCTTGCACGCCCGTGAAGCCCGAACGCGCAAACATCACCCAGTCGCCATCGGGGCGAGCTTGCTCCAACGCCTCGCGATTTGCGCGGTGCCAATCGACCGGGAAAGCGTTACGGCGTTCGTCTGCGTTGCTCCCGTCGGAGTGGACGGAGTCAAACGGGATGTACTCGCCGAAGTCGGCCATCCAGCCGTCAACCCCATACCTCTCGACGATGTTGGCCAGGGATTCCCGGATGAAATCCGCTGTTTCGGGGTCCGAGAAATCGGGATGCGCCGACCGCTGTGGAAAGTTCGGGACTGCGGAATCGCTGTACGTCTCCGGGGGCTCGTCGTCCGCGTCTTTCTTCACGAGAAGCCCCAACTCCTCCATCGAGTCGAACCGCTCCACAAATCGAGCGGGGTCATCGGCTTGCTGAACGCTAGCCGGGTCCACGATGAAGGGATTCACGTACGCCAGGAACTTGTATCCGTCACCGTGCAACCCCGAGACCATCTCCTTGAAGCCCGGATAACAAATGTCGTCTACTCCGTTGCACGTCTCCTTCGGCTCCCAAAGGTACTGGACCCCAAAGCCTCCCTCCGGATTGCCTCGAACGCCAGTCCAGTCTTGGACCCAAACAGCGGACGCGGGAATGTCGGCTGCCTCGAGTTCGTCCAATTCCGCGAGCACGGTGTCCCGGCCTCCCTGCGAGCCGAGCCACAAGTTGTACGCCCAGACCGGTGGCTGCATCGGGCGCCCGACGAGATCGCCCAGTTGCCGAACGACGTCGAGGGCTGTGGGCCCATGAAACACCCGCCACCGCAGAGCCCCCCCGCTGATGACCTCGAACCAGGCGACGTTGTCATCGGTCGCGCAAACATCGACGTTCACACGGCGCTTCGTGTCGAAGAGCGCTCCGAATCCGCGCGCGTCGATGTAGTAGGGCATCGGGAAATAGGTCGTGTGCGAGTCGCCCACGTTGATCCCGCCACTACCGTCGCGGCCGACACCTTGGTCGTTCACGAACAATGGGAACTTCTCTCCGCGCTGATTGGTCGCGTTGTATTGCATACCGAAGCCGTGAAACGTTCCGCCGTCGTCGCACCGCACGCCCACAGCAACCGAATCCGCTGCCGGACCCGCAAGCTCGAGTTGAAACTCGCTGAGATGGTCATCGAGGGTGATCGCGGTTAGCGTGGCGGTGCGGGAGCCGTCCCGGTTGGCGTACTCCACCGACGCGCTCCGGCCCGCGTTTTGAACCGAGCGCACGGAAAGCGGGTCGACGACCTCGTTGTGGCGTTCGAAGCCGATGGCTCCAATGCCGCCCGGAATATCGGTGAAGTTGCGAGCCACCGGACCGGTAGCCGCAAGCGCGAAGAGGGTCTCACCGCCAACGATGACTTCAACCGCGCCGTCGTCGCTCGCGACGATTTGCACGTTCCCATCCGAGGCCGGAGCACTCTCACTGCAGCCACCGACGCCCATCGTCAGCAAGAGCCAGACGCCAACAAGCCAAATCCGCACCATCTCACCGCTCCTGTTTAAGTAACCAGTCGATAATTCGCGGATTCGCTCTCGATGGCAAGTGGACGGACCCGCCGCTCACGGAAGCGACGAAACGCGGATCCTCCCCCAGTTGGGCTCTGCGAGGCTCCCGACGTAGAGCCAGTCGCCCGCCTGCTCGGCGCTCGTCGTTTTCGAGAAGTCGACCCCATCCGCGTCCTGGAGGTTGTGGACGACTTTCCCGCTGGCATCGAGCCCCAAGACAAACGGGTGTCGTTCCGGCTTCGGCTGAAGCGCGGCAGGGATTCGGTGGATGACCTTGCGCAGCCACGGATTCGGCCCGGCCGTATCGAGCAGTGAATTGCGAGGCGCAAAAATCGCCAACCAGAAGATCCCGTCCGCGCCGGTCGAGATACCGTCTGGGAAACCCGGGAGATTGTCGATGAACACCTCGACGTCACCCTTTCGCGGCCCACGCACGTACACCCGCTTGACACGATATCGCATGGTCTCGTTGACCAAGACGTACGTTTCGTCCGGAGAAACCGCGATGCCGTTTGCGAAAAAGAGCTCATCCAGAACCACCGAGCACTCGCCCGTGTTGATGTCGTACTTGATCAGCCGGCCGTTGGGTGCGCTTTCGAGCGCTTCCTCCATCGCGTGGTTGTCGTTGTTC
>JAFDAJ010000048.1 GCA_019313915.1 Deltaproteobacteria bacterium | reverse complement strand
GCCGCATCGAGCTTGGCCGTCGAAACCGCGCAGCGCTTCGACCTCACGTTGGTTGGGTTCGCGCGGGAAAGCCGGTTCAACGTCTACTCGAACGGCGAGCGCATCGCACTCGAAGCAAGCGAGCTTGCATTCGTTCA
Source organism: Deltaproteobacteria bacterium (assembly GCA_019313915.1). Classification (GTDB taxonomy): domain Bacteria; phylum Myxococcota_A; class Polyangia; order Polyangiales; family Houyiibacteriaceae; genus SG8-38. The sequence continues at coordinate 16,707 of JAFDAJ010000048.1, read as the reverse complement.
GGTGGAGGTGGGTTGATGGCGGCCGATGGACCGAGCAGCGCCGAACCGCCGGAGACCGACGGCACCCTCATCGTCGAACCACCCAAGAAGAAGGCGGCTGGTCTCGCGTCCGTGCGCTCTGCGTTTGCGCACATGCACAAGCACGGCCACTCGGTTCCGTCCTCGATACGCATTCTCGGTCAGATGAACCAAATCGACGGGTTCGACTGCCCCGGTTGTGCGTGGCCCGAACCGGACGACCGTGCGGCACTCACCGAGTTCTGCGAGAACGGCGCCAAAGCGGCCGCGTGGGAAACCACACGGCACCGCCTCGATTGGAAGTTTTTCCAACGACACAGCATCGATGACCTCGCCAGGCAGTCGGACTACTGGCTCGGACTGCAAGGTCGGCTCACGCAACCGCTCATGCTTCGGCCCGGCTCGCGATTCTACGAGCCAATCGACTGGAATGAAGCGTTCACACGCATCGCCGACTCGCTCAAGGCGCTCGACTCCCCGAACGAAGCGATCTTCTACACCTCCGGTCGCACCAGCAACGAAGCGGCTTTCCTCTACCAGTTGTTCGTGCGGGCGTTTGGAACGAACAATCTCCCCGACTGCTCCAACATGTGCCACGAGTCGAGCGGTGTCGGCCTCGGTGAGACGGTAGGCGTCGGGAAAGGCTCCGTCACGCTCAACGACGTACACGAAGCCGACACGATCATCGTCATGGGCCAAAACCCAGGGACGAACCATCCACGCATGCTGACCGCATTGCAAAAGGCCAAGAAGAACGGCGCGCAGATCATCGCGATCAACCCCCTCCCCGAAGCGGGCCTGATGGGTTTCGTCAATCCAAAGAGCCCGGCTCAGATCCTCTCGGGCGGCACGCAGATCGCCGACCTCTTTCTTCAGGTGCAGATCAACGGCGACGTCGCTCTGTTGAAGGCGTTGATGTGTTTGCTGCTCGAGGCCGAAGCTCGCAGCCCCGGCGACGTTCTCGATGAGGACTTCATTGGGCTCTACACCGACGGCTTTGCGGAGCTTCGCGCGCACTTGGAGTCGCAAGACGTCGACGCGCTGATCGAAGCAGCCGGCGTCGCCCGGGCTGACCTCGAGCAAGCGGTCGATATCATCCTGCGCAGCCGCAAAACGATCGTGTGTTGGGCGATGGGCCTCACCCAACACAAGAACGGGGTCGGCAACATCCGCGAAATCGTCAACTTCCTCCTGATGCGCGGGAGTATCGGGATGCCCGGCGCAGGCACCTGCCCGGTACGCGGCCACAGCAACGTGCAGGGCGACCGCACCATGGGCATTCACGATCGCCCGTCCAAAGCATTTCTCGATCGAATCCAAGAGGTCTTCGGGTTCGATCCGCCACGTGAGCATGGCTTCAATACAGTCGAAGCGATTCACGCGATGTTCGAAGGCCGCGCGAAGATCTTCTTCGCCATGGGTGGCAACTTCCTCCAGGCAGCTCCTGACACCGACCGCACTGCGCACGCGCTCGAAAACTGCGACCTGATCGTGCACGTGAGCACCAAGCTCAATCGAGGCCACCTCGTTCGCGGCAAGTGGTCAATCATTCTGCCCTGCTTGGGCCGCTCCGAAGTCGACTCACAAGCCTACGGCCCTCAGTTCGTCACGGTCGAGAACTCCATGGGAGTCGTCCACTCTTCGCAGGGCCACCTCAAGCCAGCCAACGCCGAGCTTTACAGCGAGTCAGCCATCGTCGCGCGTCTTGGCCAAGAAGTGCTCGGCCCCGAAACCCCAGTGAGCTGGTGTTGGTTGATCGAGAACTACGACCGCGTTCGCGATCTGATCGCCGCCACGATCCCGGGCTTCGAAGACTTCAACGCCCGTGTGCGCGAACCGGGCGGATTCCACCTGCACAACGGCGCGCGTGAACGCGAGTTCAACACGGAAAGTGGGAAGGCGCGGTTCACCGTCAACCACGTGCCCGATCTAGCGCTCCCCGAAGGCGCCTACCGCATGATGACAGTGCGCACACACGACCAATACAACACCACCGTCTACGGCAACGACGACCGCTACCGAGGCATCCGAGGCGGCCGACGCGTCGTGTTCGTGAACGAGGAAGACATCCTCGAAGCCGGCCTCACGGCAGGCTCCAAGGTAGACATCACGAACGACTTCGGCGGCGAGCACCGCATCGCCCCCCGCTTCACGGTCGTCCCCTACCCAATCCCGCGCCGCTGCGTAGCGACCTACTTCCCAGAGGCCAACATCCTGGTCCCACTCAACAACTACGCCGCAGGCAGCTACACCCCCGCGTCCAAAGACGTCACCGTCCGGCTCACGCCTAGCGCTTAGAGGCGTCGCAGCACTTCGTCGGCGGCGCGCTCGCCCGACTGGATCGCGCCTTCCATGTAGCCGATCCACTCGGTGGCCGACTCGGTGCCTCCCCAATGGATTCGTCCCTCGGGTTTGCGTAGGTGCGCAAACGAATTCGTGAGAACGCCGGGCGGCAGTCCACCCACCGGGCAACCGCGCGACCATGGCTCGGCACCCCAGTCGAGCTCGCGATATTCCTGAAATGCGCCCGCCTCTTCACCGAAGTAGCGCTTGAGCGCGCCCGTCACGCGGCGCTGCCGGTCAGACAACGGTTGTGCCGACCATTGCCGCGCCTGGCTCCCGACGACGAATCCGATCAGCGCAGGCTGTCGTCCGTCATGCGAGGTGTTGTCGTAGACGACGCTAAGCGGCCCGTCCGAGCTCACGACTTCCCCCGAGAACCCAGCCTCTCGCCAGAACGCGCGCTCGTAGGTGAGAAGCACCTTGACCGCAGCGCCCATCGCAAAACGTTGGGTGACTTGATCGCGTCCAACCGAAACCGAAGGCTCGTATTCGATGCGCCCGGCAAGCACCGGCGGGACGGTGACGATGGCATACCGGCCCTCGATCGTCTGTGTGTCGGACACCGCATCGACGCCGTCAGCGCGCTGCAACAGCTTACGAACCGGGACCCCGAGTTTCACCGCGTCTCCCAACTCTTTTGCAAGAGCCAGCGAAATCGCCTGTGCGCCGGGGACGAAACGATCCTGCTGCGCACCGCCGCGAGCCTCCGAAAGGCTCAGCAATCCACCCCCGGCGTTGAGGTACATCAGGAAATAGAGGGCCGACAGTTCCCGCGCCTCCGCACCAAATATCGTTCGAATCGCGACATCCATCACCGCGTTGATCCTGCTCGATTTCACGAACCGCGCGCGCCATGTCTCGAGCGTTTCTCCGTCGAGCGCCTCGGCACCCTCTGCGGTCATCGGCCCCGTCGGCGAGATCTTCTTGCGCACGCGCTTCAAGTAACTGAGCGCACCTTGCATCTGAATCAGATTGGCAACCGACATCGAGGGAATCGACCGCTTGTACGTCGACACCTTCCCCTCGACCTCCAACACCTTCTTCCCTTTGGTGTACGTCGGGAACGTCTGAACCCCGAGCTCATTGGCAAGCGCATGCACGCGCTTTTGCCCCGGCCCGATCCACTGGCCACCAACATCAAAAGTCCCCTGTCCGATCTGCTCGGTCCGAGTGCGCCCGCCTACGCGATCACGCGCCTCGACAACCAAGACCGACGCACCCTGAGCCCGAAGCTTGCGCGCTGCACAAAGCCCCGACAGCCCGGCCCCCACGACCACAACATCCGCCCGGTCAACCATCCTCACGGTTATAGTACGCCCTTGGGGGTCTACTCAATTTTGGTGATTCTCGGGCGGTGGCGCCCTGAACGCTGGCGTTGCCTTGCGACTTCAAAAGACCGATTGATGACGAATATCTCGTCGGCATCGGGGAGAGTGAAGAGGTGCGCTGGGAGCTGCGGGAGGAGCCTTGGGTGCTCCCGCGTGTCGAGCTGGACGATGTACTCCGTACCAGGGGTGCCCCGGAGCGAGAAATGAGCGACACCCGAGCGGTTCGTGCGAGCGACACTCTCGCCGCCGAGAAGGACGGGAAGATCAGGACCATTCTTCGCCCTAACGATGAACACTGCGAGCCGCTGCACGGGTTGGCACCTAAGCATGATCTCCATCTCGGGTGGGTCGAACTGGTCGATGCCCTCGAACCTCCGCAACCTCAGAATCTTCGGCCCAGGTGGAGCTTCATGGCCGTCCGGGCAGTCATGCTTGATCCTCAATCGTTGCCCTGGTTTCCCATAGATCTTCGTCCGGACCAGCCCGTTCGAGCCGCTCTCTCCCACGAGGTCTCCATCCACGCGGACGTGGACCCGGGAAAGCCGGACTCCGGGATCGGATTCGGAGACGAAAACGACGGCAAATGGTCGCGCTGGGCTAGGCGGCGCTTGGCACGATAGGAGTGGGGCAGCGCACGAGAGGGCTAGCAACCAATTCGCTACAGGCATATGTGGCTCAATGGGTCGCCCCGACCGTCGCACCTCAGCTTTGCTTTCAGCGCGGTGACAACATCTCGGAAGGCGGCGTCGGCAGGAAACAACTTCGTGAGCGTTTGATAGTGGGCTAGCGCGCCAACGAAGTCGTTGGATCCGACTAGATTTGCGCCACGAAGCTCCAGTTCTTCGCGGCCACTCACATCGACATGGCGGATCGCCACCTCCAACCTTGGTTCGAGGCCGACCGTCACCGATGTTCGGCCGCCAGAAGCATCGGGGTCTGCGGCCAGAGGCACGCGTGCACTGGTGCGCATTGCGACGATTGCCTCGCGCAGCGCACCGGCGGTGCGCCACTGCTGATAGGCCAATGAGCCAAGACCCATAACCAACGCAAGAACTAGACCGGCCTCGATTATCCTGCGTCCCCGCCCGGACATCGCTGCACGCAGCCGTTGCCACCCTATCCACTCACCAACCGCGTCGAATGACGAACGCGACTCGGTCGAGGAGGACGCTCGACCCGAACCCGCGAATGGTGGGTCCGGATCGCGTAGTCGAATCGGGTCAATGAGTGTCCTATCGTCGTCCGTCTCACGGATGAGCAGTGTGGGGGGCTCGGTCATTCCCTTTCCCCGGACACCGCCGCCCTCTCGAACAGATGGCTGACTCGATAGCCGCTCTCTCTATCATAGCCGTTCACTTCGCTGATGTGCGTCACGCAGCGCGACCCGTCGGAACTCCGAGAGACCTGGACAATCGTATCGATCGCGGAGGCGATCTGCGCGCGGAGGAGGTTCAATGGCACGTCGACATCGCTCATGAGCGCCATGGTCTCCAATCGGCTCAGGGTGTCGATAGGCAGCGTGGCGTGGACGGTCGAAAGGCAGCCACGGTGGCCAGATGTCATTGCTTGAATGAGATCGAGCGCTTCGCCGCCACGTATCTCGCCGATGACGATTCTATCTGGGCGCATGCGTAGTGTCGCTTTGAGAAGCTCCCGAATGGAAACCCCACCACGACCGCGAGCATCCGCAGGCTGTGCCTCGAGATGAACGACGTGAGGCCGCCCGATTTGAAGCTCCTGCGAGTCTTCGATGACGACGACCCGTTGATCATCAGGGGCGAGTGACGCGAGCGCGTTCAAGAGGGAAGTCTTCCCCGAGCCACTTCCGCCCGCGATGACCACGTTATCCTTCCTTTCGACAATCGCTCGAAGAAGGTCCGCGGTATCCCGAGAGATTGCGCCTAACTCGAAGAGCCGGGCCAGCGTCAACGGCTTCCGCCGAAAACGCCTGATGCACACCACGGGTCCGGACGGTGCGGCCGGAGGAATGATCGCCTCGACACGGGAACCGTCCGGAAGCCTGGCTTCCAAGATGGGGTTCCGCGGGTTGAGTTCCCGACCTACGAACTGAGACAGGTTTCGCAGCGCTGACATGAGGGCATGCTCCGACGCGAACTCGCTCCCCGTTAGATGGAGCCTCCCGTGCTTCTCGACGTAGATCTCGTCGTAACCGTTGATCATGATCTCGCTGACCTCGTCGCCTTCCAAGAACGAAGCGACGGGGGCGAACAGCGAAGCCACCGTCTGGTCAAATACGTGGCGGGGAACGCTCATGGAATCGCCTCTTCTCCGCCGTCGTCGGTGCCGGGGTACGGGACGTGTCGGGGGCCTTTCGAAACGTCGGTGACCTCACTCAGAACCGACCTGACCTCTGCGGCGTGGGGCCCGTCGGGCGTCAACTTCAGGTACTTCTCGAGGTGCAGCCTTGCTCGGTCGCGCTCGCTCTCTCTGCTTCGGTAGAGCATTGCGAGCCTGTAGTGCGCCAGCGGGATCGAGGGCTCAGCTCCCACGATGCGCTCCAGTTCCGACTGAGCCCGATCCAGATCTCCCAAGGCCTCGTGAATGGTCGCGACGACCAACCGCAGGGACCAATCCGAGGGATGGTCGCGCAGATAACTCCCGGCGTGAATCAAAGCAGACTGGTATCGGCTAGCCGCGACGCAGACACGCACCAACCAGTAAACGACCCTTCCTGCGTCGTGCCCTCGTTGCCGTGCCGCGCTCAGGTACTGCTCCGCTCGCAACAGATCGCCCGACCGCGCATGAGAGACGGCCAACAATAGGAGGTCTTCCGCCGTCACCGTCGACAGCTCGGCTTGAAGGTCCGGACGCTCGTGGAGCATAGCGTGATGGCACCCTCCAAGAGTCGCCAGGCCGGCGGCAAGCAAGAGGCCCAGCCTACGGCTACGACTCTGTGCTCGCCTTGGCCGTAACTCTCCCGATGATCTCGTTGAGCCATTCGACATATTCGTGCCTCCCAATGTGGTCGGTCAGAAGAAGCAACCGGCGGATTTCACTGAGCGCGACCGACCATCGCTCCTGTTCGAGGGCGTTGAAGAGGTTCAATCGCGCAGCCGCGTAGTCGGTGTTCACTCGAGTGGTCAGTACTGAGATCGCACGACGTACGCGAGGCCCTCCAACCTCGTCACCTGCCGCCCTGTAGCAGGAACCGGCTTCTTGGTAGCGCTGCACGGCGCGAACGCCGTCTCGCGGATCGTACGCGTATCGGTCAGCTCGCAGACGCGCGATCTCTTCGGTTCGGCGACCGTTCTCGAAGGGGTCACCCCGATCGGGACACGCGACCGCGTCACCAAACAATTCAGGATGGTCGTGGATGGGGTGATTGAGCGCGTCAGGGGTCGCGCGAGGCCCGCGCCATGAGGCGAGCACCGCAAGCGCCGTCGCAACGGCCAGCGCGATGATACAGTTCCGCCGATTTCCAAAGAGCCTAGTCATGCCGGCGCCAGCCCTCCCGTCATGAACCGAACCACTACGGGACCCAGGAGAAGGACGATCACGCACAGAAAGATCAAAGTCATCGGACCCAGGAGCATGAGTGCGGCCGCCGCCGCGGTTTCTTCGGCGGCGACGCTCCGACGCAGGCGCTGCGTCTGAGCCTGAATGGTCAACACATCTGCAAGGGGACTTCCCTTGGCTTCGGCCTGTACGACGCTGTTCACGAGCTCACGAACCTGATCAGTCGGAATGCGCGCGGCAAAGCCCTCCATCGCGTTCCTTCGAGTCTGCCCGAGATCCAGCTCTTGCAGCACTCGACTGAACTCTTCGATCACTGGGTCGCTGGGATCCGCGGCACTGTCGACAATCCGCCTGAGCGACCCTGGGAAATCAAGGCCGGCGCTCATGCACATCGCCGCAAGCTCTACCGCCCCCGGAAGTCCGCGGCTGACCCTTCGTGCACGCGCTTGAGCGACTGCAAGCACTCGAAACCAGGGCACCATGGTCCCGACGCATAGAGCGACTATCGCCAACCAGCCGGGCAGGCGGAAGAGCGCGCAAACCAGCAGTCCAACGCCCCCGACACCGAGACCGCAGAGCGCACACAGCGCGATCAACTCGTCCGCGGACAACCCCAAGTAGTCGCCTGCATGAATGAGCGAGCGGCGCAGGCTCTTTCGGATCCGATCCAGCGGCGCGGCGGTCGCCCAGCCTGCAACAAGCCGCACCAGCGGCTCCACCAACGCGAAAACGCCCCCACGGCGCAACGCGTTCGCTCGGCTGAGCCCGCGTCCACCCAATGTCGGACGGGGCGCAACTGGCGCTATGCCAATATGGAATGCGAGAGCCGACAAACCTCCGAGTATCGTTACGAAGGTCAGCCCCAGCAGAACGTCCAGCCACCCGATCACAGGTCGGCCTTCGCAATGTGATGGGCCCACATCGTAGCGAAAGCCCAGACGACCCCACAGGCGACGAGGATCGCTTTGCCAATCTGGTGGTGCAGCATTGGATCAAACCAGGAGCGGTCTAACCAAGCGATGATGACGCACAGAACGAAGGGCATGGCCGCCAGGACTAGGACTTGCCCACGGCCTTCCGCCGTCTTGGTGCGGAGCACTCCTTCCAGCCGAGCTGCCTCGCGCAGCGCAGCCGACGTGCGCTCCAAGGTTCGCGGCAAGTCGCCGCCAGTTTGCCGAGCGACGACTATCGTCACGAGAGCTCCCGAGATCAAAGTGCTGTTGATTCGGTGAGCCAGTGAGGCAATGGCTCGATCGAGCGGGGCTCCCAGGCGAACCTCCTTGACGAGGAGGTCGATCTCTTCACTGAACGGCTTAGGTACCAGGGCAACGGTCGACGCAATGGCTTCTCCGACAGACGGGCTGGCTTTCAGCGCGTTCGCCAACATGAGCAACCAAGTGTCGAGCTGACGCTCGAGTTTAGCGACACGTGCACTATGGCGTTTCCACAACAAGAATGGGGGGGCACAGGCTGCGAGCAGCCCGAGCAACGCAAATGCGGGACTGCGAGTGACTGCGAGCATCGCAAGCAAGGCGACGCAAACGAGAACTTGAGCTCGCGCGAGCAGATCGCCGCTGTAGGGAATCAACAGGAAGCTCGAGTGTCGATCCAGGCGGGCGGCGTAGGTTTGGAACAGTCGCGCGGGCGGGCCGCCTTCCATCGCCAGCGCAAGATACACAAGGGCAGCGCACCCGCCAACGAGCAACCCGGCCGACAGAAGCAGGAGCGTGAAGGATTCGAAGCTCACAAGTAGTCTCCGCCGTCGATCAGTCCCTGCGCAATGAATTCATCGAGGAAGCTCGGAACATGTCCGGTCGTTCGGTGCTCCCCCAAGACGTCACCGGAGGGACCGGTGCCGGTTCGATGAAACGCGAAGATATCGTGCAGGACCAGCTGTCCGTCGTCGCCCAACGGACCAACCTCTGTGATGGAGGTCAGTCGGCGGGTTCCGTCCGAGAAGCGTGTCTGCTGAACAACCACGTGAACGCTTGCGGCAATCTGTTCGCGAATCGTGCGGGGTGAGAGATCTAGACCGGCCATCATGCAAAGCGTCTCGACTCGCTTGAGCGCTTCTGAGGCGCTGTTGGCGTGGGTCGTGGTCATAGAGCCCTCGTGGCCGGTGTTCATCGCCTGCAGCATGTCGATCGCCTCTCCCGCTCGGCACTCCCCAACGATGATTCGGTCGGGGCGCATCCGAAGTGCGTTCTTGAGTAGATCGCGAATATTGTAGCCACCGAGCCCCTCGAGGTTGCACGGTTTGGACTCGAGGGAGACGACATGCGGCTGATCGAGGCACAGCTCCGCAGCGTCCTCGATGGTGACAATCCTCTCTTCGGAGGGGATCTCGGTAGACAGAACGTTGAGTAGCGTGGTCTTGCCGCTACCGGTCCCGCCTGAGATGACCATGTTCTTCTTCGCCCGCACGCATCTCTGCAGAAACCTCGCCATTGGATCACTGAGGCTTCCTAGTGCGACTAGTTGCTCCATTTGAAGCGGGGACCGCGCGAACTTGCGGATGGTTATGCAGGGTCCCCGAATCGCGAGCGGGGGAATGATGGCGTTTACACGCGAACCGTCCTTTAGGCGGGCGTCGACCAGAGGTGTGCTTTCGTCGATTCGCCGTCCGAGCGGGGTTACGATTCGCTCGATCGCCGCACGGCACGACTCGTCATCTGTGAAGCGGAGGGGCGTTAAGCGAATTCTGCCCTGTCTTTCGACGTATATCGTGTTCGGATCGACGACCATGATTTCGGAAACTGCATCGTCCTCGAGTAGACCCTGGAGTGGCCCAAGACCAAGGGCCTCGTCAGTCATCTCAGTAACGAGTCGCGCGAGGTCTGTCATAGGGGGAAGCTCTGTTGCAAATCTAGAGACGATCTGCTCGAGGGCTCGAACGACTCGCGGTCGCAAGACATCGGCGTCCATATCAGTATCGTCGAGGGACGCGAGGTCGAGGTAGTCCAGCAGTGAGTGGTGGATTCGCCGTCGCAGTTTGGGGGAGACCGCGGGATCGGCTGCTCCTGCCTCAAGCGGTGCGACCCGAAGAACATACGGACCCACCCGAAGCTCTGCATCGGACGAAAGAAACGCCCCTGAAGCGCAGACCAACTCGTCCTCCAAGGTCGTCCCGTTGGAAGACTGGTCGACGACTCGAATTCCACCCGGGCAGCACTCGACCCTGAGATGAATCCGACTTACCGCGGGGGACGGTAGGACGATGTGGCACGAGGGGTCGCGACCCACGGTTAGTGAGATTATCTCCGCGATGTCGATCTTCTCCTCGGAGCCGTCAGGGGTTGTGACGGACACAGCAAACCCGCGAGTCATTGGGCGCGCTCGCTTCCATGAGCGGGCTCGACATCTCGCCCTACCCGTGGTTGGTCCATGAGCGCATGGCCATCGACCCCACCGTGAAAGCTCTCGTACACCCGGAGCGCTTCTTCGATGCGATCTCGTTGACTCAGACTGATGGGCTCGACGACCGAAGGGACGACCAACATGTACGACTCGTTGTCGTCGGTTTCGCGAGAATGCGTCCCGAAGAGCGCTCCAATGAACGGAACGAGAGCAAGGCCAGGGATGCCCTTCTTCCTCCGACGTTCCGTTCGCGCTCGAATTCCTGCTAACGAGATGGACTGACCAAGCTCGAGGTTGACTAGTGTCTCTACGTGCGACGTAACGCGTCCCGGGATCCCGTGAACCCCCTTTTCAGCATCTAGGTCGGAAACGTCGGCTACTATTTCGAGCTCGATTCGCCCAGTCTTGGAGTCGTATCTCGGAAGAACGGTGATCTTCGTACCGAACTCGATGGCCTGCACGTTCACGGTCAGATTGTTTTGGACCTGAACGTTGAACTCCCCGCCAGACGTGAACACCGCTTCGGTTCCATTGGCGGTCACTAGCGTGGCTTGCCGGTACATCTTCGCCCAACCCTTCGCCTGGGCCAGGTCGAAGCTCGGCAGGAACGTCTGGGGCAGTATCTGGAACGCGCTCTGGGTAGCTTGCCCGCTACCGCCGGTGATCGCGATGGCAGCTTGGGAGGGAGTGACCGTGCTTCCGATGTTTCCAGGCCAGTTGAGCCCGATCTGGTGACTGTAACGGTCCTGGATTGAGACAAAGTACAGGTCCAAACGGATGTTCTCCCGGCTGCCGAAGCCCTTGGTCGCGTCCGCTGCGATGATGCGAATCGTGTGCTGCACTTGGCTTCCGTCGTTCTTGATCAGCAGGAGAGAGGTTGTCCCCTCCTGCTTCCCGACGATCACGAATCGACTCTGGTCTCGCGTGACGCGGATATCGGCAAGTCCGGGCGCTCCTTCGGAGTAGCTCCTAATTCCTCGAGCCGAGAGACTCTTCTGCTCGCCGACTCGCAGAACCATCGGGCGGGTCCCTTCAACCTCGGCCGCAACGTGTAACTCCGCGATCGTTACGAGGACCATGATGCTCACCAGAGACCCCGTCTTCTTGAAAGACCACACGCTAGCGCACCCTCTCGATCCGCAGACGTCGTTGCCGGCGCGCTCGCTTCTCCCGCTCGAGGACGTCCGAGTCATCCGTCTCTGCAAGACCTTCGTTGATCGCTAGGTCGTCCTGATTCCGCAGCACGATACTCAACGTTCCGTCGCGTCGAGCTTGGGCGAGCAAGCTGGCTTGGTCGATGGTGACCAAGAGCGTCACCGAGTCCGACCCGATTGGTGAGACGTCTTGGTCCGTCGCACCGAAGCTGCTCCCAACGGCAAGGACCAGAAGGTTCTGCAGAAGGGGGAGTGTGACGACTTTCGCCTCGGAGCCCGGCTTGGCTTTTGTCAGCAAGACGTCCACCCGGTCGCCCGGCCGCATCAGGTTGCTAATCGCGCGTCGATCACCACCAGTCACGCTCATCGCCCGCATCCCTCTCGGAATGCGGTTGGAGAACGACCCTCGATCGTTGCGCGTGGTAGCCAAGTCGGTCCACAGCAAGGTCTGATTTGCCTCGAGACCGATCGATGTGCGGACTCCCAACACCCTCGGGAGGTCGGATGCCAGAACTTGTCGGTTTTCGAGGTAATTTTCGGGCAGCGTTCGGACCACCAACATCTGCTCGGTGAGCGGCATGCCGACCGCAACGTCTTGGCGCATCGTGAGGAGCTCGACGGGATCCCCTCCCCTGACGTCACGCTGAAACTGTCGGACATAGATGACGAGAAGCGCGAATCCCAAGGCCGCGGTGGCGACGGACGCAAGGAGGGCGACACGATTCATGGACGCCTCCGTGTCGTCATGACGGCTCCGATGCGAGAATGGTCAGAAGCGTGGGTGATGCCTCGCCGGGGCGAGCTAGCACCGTGACCAGGCGATTGTTCTTTTCGGCAAAAAGCAGGCGGGTTCCATCGACCTGGATCGATTCGGATGGGTTCCGCTCCAGGATCGTCCATCCGTTTTCGGGAAGCTCGGTTCGATAGAACGACTCGACCTCGTATGCCGACTGGGTAGCTACCCAGTAGACCACGACACCACTTGGTCCCAGTACCTCCGACGCGGAGAGGATGCGCTGCGAGCCGGGCAGCCTCGGTACCCCAACGAGGTCACTTCCCGCCGCGTCTGCACCAGGGCGGGGCAACATTTGATATAGATTGAAAGCGGATTCCACCCACATCGTGAGAAGAAAGGTCGTGTCCTTGGCGGCGCTCGCAACGCGACGCGCGAGGACGTATCGAGGGTCGCCCAGGTCGCGCAGGTCACCCGTTTCGGAGAAGCGGAGGAGCCGGCGGGCAAGCGTGCCAAGATCATTCGAAGCGTCGCCAACGTCGAGGCATGCGACATATCCAGCGTGGTCATTTCGCGCGCTCTGCGTAGCGTTCGGTGTTCCGCAGTTCGATTCATAGTGGGCGAGGACGTCTGCGAACGGAACGTCGACGGTCTGCGTTCGGAAAGACACTTGGACACCATTCATCAACAGCTGACGAGTTCGCTCGACGGGCGCACCCGGGAACTCCATGACTCGCGAGCCAACCTCCCATAGAGCTTCCGCGACGTCGGCGCGGGCGGATCGAAGGACAACTGCTCCCGCCACCACGCACACGACGGCTAGAAAGAACGACAGCCGAAAAACCGGTGCCAGAGAGAACCGTTGGTTATCTGCAGACTTCACTCGCATACTCCGTTGTTCGCAGACCGGTAAGGCAGGCATGCTCGAGAACGCTTCCGCCTGTGTCCGTCGGCCGTGCCGTGGTGTTACACAGCAGTGTGGTCACCCCGTGCTGCGACGTTCGTCCTGACCCCACCATCGCGGGTATTACTGCCTCAGCTAGACCGACACCGTTGGTGGCTTTTCCAAGAAGATAACGGGCGAGGCCACGGAGGAACGAAGCCAGAGAGAACTGACCATCGTGCACTGCAAGCGCCTCATCGATACCGCCCGTGCGAATCTGGCCCTCGATCCGTCCGCACTCGCTGTTTCGACAGCTTTGTGCGGGGCACTCGCCGGAGTCGGCTTGCAGCCACGCCAGGCGGCGTGCGCGTGCCTTGGCCTCGAGTTTCGCACCGTACATTCCGTTTAGCGCCACAACACCTGCCAGCGCTGCGATGAAGACCGGTAGACTGACGAGCGCCTCGACCAACGCCGTGCCTTCTTCGTTTCGGAGCGGTCGCGAGAATGTGTGGATCATCTGGTCCTCAATGAGCGGAAACCGCGTTGATGGAGAAATCTCGAGCGACGTCGCAGAGCCCGGCAAGGCCGCCGAGTGAGCCACGTCCCCTTGCGCCAGAGCATGCGCTCAGAATCCCGCGTGGGATCCACGCCCGGGAGATCCGGAATCGTCGGAGACGCGCCCGCCACCGTTGTTTCCAGAGCCACTCCGACTTGTGCTCGATGCCGTTGAAGTAGTACTCGGCCTGAGCAAGTGCGATTCGCCCGACGACATGGGCGCCGTGGGTGGCGTTACGCCCCTCGTCGTTCCCGGCTTGAGCCGTCCGCACCCCCTGCTCGCCATGCTGCCAATGATTCTCGTGAGGGCTCCTGCCGATAGCGTACGCGCGGTATTGAAACTCCTCGTGCCCCAGCCACACGAGGGTCCCATTGGCTCGGGTTTCGATGACGCGGCGAGGTGACTCGACAACGTCGTCAGCGCACGTCTTACGTTTGCCGAGCCGTAATGACTTGCTGACGACGCCGCCGAGAAACTTGAGAAGCCATCGCGGAACCTTGGAGTTTACGTGGCTCAGCCGGTTGCCCAGACCGTCCGCGGCGCGATCGCAGAGCGTTCCAATGTCATCCTTTTCGACGGGGAGGCCGCGCCCACCTTCAGGGAGACGCGGACCGAGCGGAGGGATGACGAATCCGCCGGCGACCGGGGGGTCGTAAGCCTCTTGGAAGGCCATTGCGTCGACTGCACGAGCCTGAGCCAGCAGCGGATAGCCGTGCTGAACCGCATGATGGGCCACGTCCAAAGCGTCGTGGGCAACCCGCACGAACTGCTCGACCGTGTCGCCGACCCGTTCGATCGTGCTCTCCACCGGCGTGAGGACACCGATGAGTGCCAGCGCTTTGGGTGCCAGGACTACCGTTGCGGCCAGCCCAGCGAGAACGCCTAGGATGATCTCGAGAAGCATTTCGACGCTACGAATCACCAAGAGAATCCCTGCGGTGACGGCCATCACGACGTTGAGCAGGGCGTGCAAGTTCATTCCCTTGGCGCCCATGACCGATGCGGCGTACGCGCCCGCATCGGCTCCGTCTTGCATGATGCGCCTGTAGATCACCGCGTCTCCAACGCCCAAGATGTAGTAGAGGGTCCCGATTAGGAAGAGCGCCATGAAGAGGGAGATCAGCATCATGGCTCCGCGCGTCTCCTCGATTAGACTTCCGCGCCTGCCGGACATCATGAGCCTTGTGCTCGATACTCATAGGGCGCGTCATGGATCATGAGCGTCGTTTGGTGCTGGAGACCTCGGAAGCGACCCCCAACGAACTGCTGCGCGAGAGGGAAAAATGCCTCGCCAAGCTCGTCCGTCGCCTCGAGATCGCCAAAGGCCCGGCATAGGAGCCTGCGCGCCAAGGGAACCGTGCACTGATAAGCGTAGGTAACCCGAACCGTGATCTCAGGTCCGGCTACTGCATCCCCTTGGAGCTCTGGGAACGTGACCGCGAGAGCAAAAGGTTGATAGTAGAGCGCGCTCACGAGCTTTCGCTGGCTCCCGATTGCCTTGACAATGCTCGGTCGGGAGTCGCGGCCGACGTTGACCGGGGCGAGCGGCATCAACGGAATGTGAGCAGCCAGACGAATCGTGTTGAGGCGTGACCTCCCGAGGTTAAGCAATGTTTCCTCGGAGAGTGCAGACACGACGGAGTCGGAGTTTGGGCTGTCCCTGAGCGCGGAACCCACACGGCCAAGCGCCCTCCCGATGTCGAGCGCGGTCACACGATTGCGGGCGACGTTCATCTTGGGTTCTCCACCGTATTCATTGGGGTCGTCCGGCAAAACGACGACGGCAGACCGCGCGGCAGCATCGGCGGCGTGCTTCACCATCAGGTTGGCGTGAGTGATGAACGCGAGCTGCACTACGCATAGGAAGAACGTCCAGACGGGAACGAAGGCGATGAGGAACTCCAGAAAAACGACGCCGCGTCGGTCCTCGAACAGCAAGCGGGGAATCGGTGGCGGCGGCTTCATAGGTCGCTCCATGCGACCACGAAGTGTGGCGCGGCCAGGACTCCGGTCGCCACGAAGATTGCCCCGCCCATCCGAACGGGAGTAGACAACGCGTCACATCGCCCCTGACGCCACCGGATCGGGATCAGTGGGTTGACGGCCTGAGCAAGCGCGTTGCCAAGAGTTCTCAGTAGCGCCCCCTTCCACGCCAGCGAACAACAGGCGGCGGTCATGGCCACGACCAGCGCACCGAGCTGGATTTCGACACCGACCAGGAGGTCGAATCCGGTGATGGCCCCGAGAGCTCCAAACACCTTGACGTCTCCACCGCCCATCCCGCCACGGCGAAACAAGAGATAGGGAACGAGCGCGCTCACAAAGGCGGCGGCAAGGCTGTGAAGTGCCAGCTCGAAGCCGAAAGCGAGCCCGTAGGCGAGCGGGGCAGCCACGATTGGCGGAAGAGTCAGCCAGTTGGGGATCTCGCCTCGTCGCCAGTCGTAGAACGCCGTTGCTGCGGCGACGCCAAGAGCCAGACCCATGGCGGTGGTAACGGCCATGTTCATCGCTTTTCCTGCTACTGCACGACGTCAGCGATGTAACCGTCAGCCGCCTCGACCTCGCCGATCAGAGTCTCACCGAACTGCTGCCAGGCAGCAATCCCGACGACTGCGATCAGCCCGAGAACGATGATGTACTCGACGGTGGTGAGACCACGTTGATCACGCATGAGGGTCCTACTGCTTTTCGGATCGATGTTCATGAACGCCTTCCTCTCTCAGGGAACCGGTAAAAGGATGAAGAGCTTCGTCAGGTAATAGGCCTGCACGAGCGGCACTCCGAGCCCGTACAGCGCAAGACCCGCCGCCAGAACGACGACTCCAGTCACCAACGTGTACTCTGCGAACACCACGCCC
>JAFDAJ010000432.1 GCA_019313915.1 Deltaproteobacteria bacterium | reverse complement strand
TCACCCTCCTGTTGTTCGCAATCGGGATGGAGTTTTCGTGGCGCAAGCTGCGGCGCATCGGCTCGATCGCCCTCGGAGGCGGAACCCTTCAAGTTCTCGTGACCATGGGGGCTGGGGCGTGGCTTGGCCGAGAGCTCGGCTTGGATAGGGGGCAAGCGATTGCTGTCGGGGCGATGCTGGCGTTGAGCAGTACGGCTCTCGTCACACGTCTCCTCTTCGACCGTGCGGAGATCGACAGCCTCCATGGCCGCAGCACCGTGGGGATTCTGCTCCTGCAGGACATCGCCGTAGTGCCGCTCGTCATTCTCGTCACAGCCTTGGCGGGGGATGCATCGAGGGTGGGGATCGGCTGGGAGATGGCGCGAGCGCTGTTCTTCGCGCTCCTGCTCGTGGGGGCAATCGTCCTGATCTTGAAATACGTATTTCCGAAACTCGTCGGCTTTTCGGGCGAGGGCGCAAACCGGGACCTCCCTGCCTTGTTGGCCATCGTCACCGCGGTTGGATGCGCTTGGGGAGCCCACGCTCTGGGATTATCGCCCCTTCTGGGAGCTTTTGTGGGGGGCGTAATGCTAGCAGAGTCGCCATTCGCGACTCAGGTCCGCGCAGATCTGAGTCCATTGAAGGCCCTGTTCGTCACGCTGTTTTTCGCCGCGATCGGCACCTTGACCAACCCACAACTGGTGGCGGAGCACTGGGGCGCCGTGGGCGCGCTCACCGTAGCGATAGTGTTTGGCAAAGCGATCATCGTCTTTCTAATTGCACTGTTGTTCCGGTTGCCCCTAGGCACTAGCGCAGCGACTGGTTTGTGCCTGGCGCAAATCGGTGAGTTCTCCTTCGTCCTCCTCGACATCACCCGGCACACTCAGTTGATCGGCGCCGAGCTTTTCGAGCTCATGGTTTCGATCATCGTTGTCACGCTCTTTCTGACTCCATACTTGATGGCCTTGGCACCGCGATTCGGTCGGTTCATCGAGAGGCACGCTCCCCCCACTGGTGACGCGACGACAGTCCATGTTGGTCGGGCGGCGCATGTTGTTCTTGTCGGCTTCGGGCCGGCGGGCCACGCGGTATGGGCACACCTCGAGAAGGAGAAAACACCCTTAGTGCTCATCGAATGGAACCCTGCTCTAGCGCGCAGGGCAGATGCCATGGGGATTGACACGATCATCGGGGATGCCACCAAGAAAGACGTATTGGCTCACGCGGGTGTGGGTGCGGCGAAAGCCATCGCCATCACCGTGCCCGACCCGACAGCGGCCCGGACGATCACTTCTCACGCGCGCGCGGCTGCAAGAGACGCGATCATCGTCACACGAAGTCGATACCAGAGGTGGAACGAAGATCTCGTCGCCTCGGGGGCTACGTCCGTGCTGGACGAGGAGACCGGGGTTGGCCTTCAGGCATCCGAGATCCAGAAGGTTCTCGCCGCAACGGAGTCCGGACAGTCATGACGCCATGAAGAAAGGGCAGGCAAGCCGCACCGCCGAATACGTGGCGTTGTTCCGGGCGCTCGAATCGTCGCTTCCGCAGAACCGGCGCCTTTTCGAGGACCCTTACGCCAGGCGATTCTTGGGCCCGCGGCTTGCGCTGGTCGCGACGCTATCCCGTCTGCCGGGCGCTGCGGAAATCATTTCGCGCTTCATCGATCACCGATGGGCGGGCGCTCGATCGTCATCGGTAGCCCGGACGCGATTGATCGACGATATGATCCGTGCCGCACTCGATCGACGAATCGAGCAACTGGTGATCCTGGGTGCGGGATTCGACTCGCGCGCGTATCGAATGGACGCCCTGAAGGACGTGACGGTCTTCGAGGTCGACCACCCAAGCACACGCGCCAAGAAGCAGCGCATTCTGGGGCGCGCTCTGGGGGACTTTCCCTCGCGCGTGCGTTTCGTCGCTACCGATTTCCACGAGGTGGAGTTGGACCGTGCAATGAAGGGCGCAGGTTACTCGAACACCGCGCCGACCTTCATCCTCTGGGAAGGCGTGACCCCGTATCTTAGCGAGACTGCCGTGGACGCGACTCTCCGCTGGTGCGCGGATGCGGCAACTGGGAGCGAGCTGCTCTTCACGTACGTGCATCGCGCCGTGCTCGACGACCCCGAAGCATTTGCAGGCACACAGAGGCTCTTCGCTACGCTAAAAGCGGCGGGTGAGGAGTGGAAGTTCGGCATCGATCCAACCGACTTGGCGGGCTTTCTGAGCAAACGCGGGTTGTGCCTCGAGCAAGACATTGGAAGCACGGAGTACCGAGCCAGATACCTGCCGCAGGTCACGCGGACCATGCGCGGCTACGAGTTCTATCGGATCGCCCTCGCACGAGTGCCGTGAGCTGCACGCGACGTCAACCGGGGACGGGTCGTTGCCCAGGCCGGCTAAACACGGGCGACCTGATCGAGCCCACGATGGTAAGCTCCTATCCCATGACGTCCATCGTGAAGGCAGAGTTGGGTAGCTGGGAGTGGCTCTGTGAGACTGGTGGTAGTCTCACCGCAAGGCAGCGCTTCGAACTGCTGCCAGGGCTCCTTCGGACCTTCGGTCAGTTTGTGGGTGACAGGCTATGGCTCGCGCTCGGAAGGAAGCCGGCACTCTCCTTCAGCGTCGATGACCTTTGGCCCGTTGCGCCGGACTCCTTGATTTGCCATCGCGCTGACGAAGAGGCACGCGAGCTGCAGTCTGCTCCCCTGGTGAACCACGCGTACAGGACGTGGGTGTTTGGCAATGCGCTCGCCATGTTGGACGAGGCTCGTCTCGACCGCGAAGTCTTTCACGTCGGCTCGCTCTTGCACGATGCTGGAATCGAAACCTGCAAAGAGGCCCAGTGCTTCACGTATCGCAGCGCCGAAGCAGTGCAGGCGGTCGCACGGGAGGTTTCCTTTAACGAGGAACAGTGCAGGCGGTCGCACGGGAGGTTTCCTTTAACGAGGAACGAACGCTTCAGATCATGGACGGGATTGCGAATCACATCACGCCTGGATTGAAGAAGGAAGATCAGTCGGTCGCTTACTACCTACAAGCCGGCGCCATGGCCGATCTCATGGGACTCCGCGCTTGGGAGCTTCCGTCGGAGTTGTTGTCTCGCACCGAGCAACGCTTTCCTCGACTCAATGTTCATAGAGAAGTCTCTCAACGGTGGCTTGCTGAATCCAAGGCCGTTCCTTCGGGGCGCGCGCACTATGCGCAAACCTGGAGCGCATTCGCACACATCGTCCGGTTCTTGCCTCTCGCGAAGTGATCAGACGAGGAGCTCGTCCATTTGCGCATACTCGTGCAGGACCTGAGTCAGCCGGTCTACTTGGTGGCGCACCG
>JAFDAJ010000175.1 GCA_019313915.1 Deltaproteobacteria bacterium | reverse complement strand
GGGGAGGGCGCCAGTGTAGTCGCGGTGGACTACGACGGTGCCGCTGCTGAAGCCTGCGCCGAGGAGATTCGCGAAGCGCAAGGGGAATGCATAGCGCAAGAGGCCGATGTCAAAGACGAGCAGCTTGTCATCGACGGGATCGAGCTTTGCGTCGAGCGGTACGGCGGCATCGACATCTACTACGCCAACGCGGGCATCGGCGGCGAGTTGCAGCCGCTCACTTCGGTGAGCCGTGAGTCGATGGTCGAGGTCCTCTCGGTCAACTTGATTGCGCCGATGCTGGCGATCAAGCATGCAGCGCCCAGGATGGTCGCGCAGGGCGGCGGTGCGATCATCTGCACGGCGTCGGTGGCGGCGTTCGGCGCGAATGCGGCTCCGGTCGTCTACAGCGCGAGCAAAGCTGGCGTCGTCAGCCTGGTGCAAGGTGCGGCCCAAGAACTCGCCGACACCAACGTCCGAGTCAACGCCGTTTGTCCCGGCCTCATCGAAACGGGCATGACCAAGTTCATGTTCGATGCAGCGCGCAGTCGCGGGGTGGAGGACAAAATTGGCCAGCTCAATCCCCTTCGACGCCCAGGTGACCCAACTGAGATCGCGGCGGCGGTCGTGTTTCTCGCGAGCGCAGAGTCGTCATACATCAACGGCCAAGCGATCGTAGTGGACGGCGGCTTGACGAGCAGCGTCCCTTACGCGCCTTCCAATGCGTTGCGGGTGCCGCGGTAACGTGGATCAGGACCTTCGAGAGCGCGTCGAAGGGGCGCTCAGGGAAGCGTGGCGGAAGCCGAGCGCCTTTCGGCCGGCGCAAGTCAAGAGATATGGGCGCTCACTGCGATCGCTGACGGCACAGACATCCCGTTGATCCTCAGGCGCCCGCCCGAATCCGGACAAGAAGACGATCTCGCGTCCTCGATGCTGACCGGGAAGCAAGTCGAGATCGAGCTGCAGCGAACGCTTCACGACTTGGGGATCAATGTCCCAGAAGTCATCGCCGAGCTCGATGACGAGGATGGGGTCGGCATGGCATTCATCATGGAACGTCTGCCCGGCGTTGCGGTGCCTCAGAAGATTCTTGGAGACGACTCCTATGCCGACGCCCGGAGCGCGCTCGTCCAACAAATGGCCGACTCCCTAGCACGGGTTCACAACGTCTCGACGGCAGCTCTTCCCCCGCTTCCACTTCTTACGGCGGCGGACCAGCTCGCGCGTTTCCGAGCCATCGTGGATGGTTGCGATCTGCACCATTCGGGGTTGGAAGTCGCCTTTTCCTGGTTGGACGCGCGCCAGCCAACGGAGTCCACTGCGACGCTGGTGCACGGGGACTTTCGGCTGGGAAACGTGATCGTCGATCACTCGGGTCTGTCTGGCATCATCGACTGGGAGCTCGCTCATATCGGTGACCCCATGTCGGATCTCGGTTGGCTGTGCATGCGGTCCTGGCGGTTCTCGAGGCCGGAGCTCCCCGCTGCAGGGCTTGGAAGCCGTGGGGAGCTGTTCGACGCATATGCCAAAGCCGCCAATGTCGACGTCGACGCCGAGCGCGTACTTTTTTGGGAAGCCTTCGGCAACGTCCGCTGGGCGGTGATCTGCCTCCTCCAGGTGCGCCGGTTCCTCGTCGCTTCCCCCGAAGACAGCCACATCGAGCACGCGGCGATCGGACGTCGCCTCGACGAGGCCCAAGATCGAGGCATTGCAACTGGAGCGCCTGCAGGAGATCTTCAACGCCTCCGATTCCGATCTCGAAGAGCTCGACCGTAGGCTTGCCGAAGCGCTACGAAGTGGCGAGATCGACTGGCACCGCATCGACATTCAGGCGCACGTCCGAAAATGCGTGGAAGAAAACCTGCTCGTCAGCAATCCCCGTTGGCTTCGGTAACTAGGCTCCGCTGAGGTGCTTGCGATACCAGACCAGGGACAGGACCGCCGTCGCGCAGAGGATCGAATCCGACACCACGTGGGAGAGGATCATGATGTGGTGTGCTGGAGTTTGGGTGCAGACTCTTCCTTGGTCTTGCGCCAACGAAAGGGCACTGCGAGTTGCCCCAGGTAGCCCTTCGGAAAGTCGGGCAGGTCCCCGATTCCAACGTCGTCTGGCTGATGGGTCCTGTCTTTCGGGAGATAGCGGGATCCGAAAACGATATCCCAGCAGATCAGGTTCGCGCCGTAGTTGGTGTTGGCTTTGTCCATGTCGAGCGAGTGATGCCAGCGGTGGAGCTCCGCCATGCTGAACACCCAGTTCAACCAGCCGATGTTGGTTTTCGTATTGGCGTGCTGGAACAGGCCGTGAATGGTGGTGACCAGAGTCCACAACGCGATGACGTCCGCGCCGGCCCCGAGCACGACCAGAGGAACGATCTCGGTCGAATAGGCAACGAACATGTCGATCGGATGAAAGCGCCCGGTGTTCAAGAAGTAGAGCCGCCCGGGGCTGTGGTGGGTGGAGTGAAACCGCCAGAGGAAGTCCGTCTCGTGGGCAAGCCGGTGCCACCAGTACTGACCGAGCTCCGCGATCACCAGAGCGAGCGTCAGCTGCGCGACCATGGGCCACTGATGGGGCCAAAGGTTCATGCCCAACGAGGCCGAAAGGGACGCTGCCCATCCAGCCATCACCACTCGCCACACCACGCCAGTCGCCGGGGGAATCAGCGTGCCGGAGATCACAATGTGCAGCACGTCCGTGATCACATCGCCCTGGGGTTTCTTCCAATACATGCTGTGGGGATTGATCTGCTCCAACAGGATGACGATGAGGAAGGACGCAAGCGAGAGCAGCGTGAGCACCATCAATACTGGATAGCCGCGCTGCATGGCGACGATGCCGATGCCGGTGAGCACGACCAGCGTCACGGCGAAGCTCCACCGCGCCAAGAAGCGGCTCATGAACGTGTCGGAGGGAAGGATTTGTGCTTCGGTATTCATCTTCTGCTCACTGGGCGCTTGGGACTAGGACGAGGCGTCCATGCAGACCACCTGCCTGGACCATGCGCTGGGCGCGATCGGCTTGCGCCAGCTCGAGTTGTTCCTGGATCGGAATGGAAAAGGGTTTCTTGGCATGCAGATCGAGGACCGCCTTCATGTCCGCACGCGTTGCGCCACTGCTGCCGATGATTTGCAGGCCACGCGTGACGATGAAACCAAGGTTGACCGAAGCACGTTCCTCGACGACGTTGCCGACGACGATGATCCGGCCCCCCGGGCGCAGCGAGCGCAGCGCAGAGTTGAAGGTGGGGGGACCGACGCAATCCATGACGAGGTTGACGGGGCCGGCGGACAACTGCTTGTGAAAGCGGTCGCCGGCATCGACGATCACATGCTCGGCGCCAAGACCGGTCAGGTATGCTCGATGGCTTTCATCGCGTGTCACTGCTGTGACCGTAGCACCGAGCCGCGATGCGACTTGGACGGCCGCACTGCCGACGCCGCCATTGGCTCCGGTGACCAAAACCTGCTGACCCGCTTCGACGCCTCCGAAGCGCGCAAGCCCACGATAGGCAGTGCCAAAGGTGCAGTGGAGCACCGCGGCTTCGGCCGCTGGTATGCCATCGGGCATCGCATAGAAGCACCGCTCTGGGGCAAGCAAGTGGCTCGCATAGCCGCCGTCGATCATGAGGCCCAGCACCCCGGCTGCTCCCTGACAAAGCGAACCGCTTTCCCGTTTGCAGGGTTCGCACTGACCGCAATAATCACGATGCGTGCTCGCGACGCGATCTCCAATGGACCAGTCTGTGACGTTCGGGCCGACGGCGATGACTCGGCCGACGGCCTCATGCCCCGGGGTGATGGGGGTCTGGATGAACTTGAAGCGTCCGGCGCGGTCGATGCAGTCGCGGAAACACACGCCACAGGCCTCGACCTCCACGAGAACTTGGTTTCCGCTGGGCTCCGCCAAGGGTGCCTCGCTGGTCTCGATAGCGAGGTCCTCTTCCCAGCCGATTTTGGTCAGGCGCGCGCGTTCAGTCATGGTCACTGTCCTTTGAAGTTTGGTTTTCGTCCGTCGAGGAACGCTGCGACGCCTTCTTTGGCGTCGTGCGACCGAATGTTCTGTCGGAAGACACGAGCCTCTTCCTCCATGCCTCGTGCAGACCCTTCGCGAAGGCCGACGTTCACGGCGCTCTTGATGCTTGCGATCGCGCCGGTTGCCTGGCGCGCGAGCCGCACTGCAAAGTCGAGCGAGCGTTCGTAAAGCCCATCCGGCGGGTGCAGCGCCGTGACGAGGCCGGCTTGCAGCGCTGCCTCAGGCGTGAGCTGAAGCCCCTTGAACATGAGCTCGAGCGCCTTGGCTTTGCCCACCAGTTGAGTCAGGCGCTGAGTGCCTCCGAAGGCCGGAATCATGCCCAAGCGCACTTCGGGAAGCCCAACGAGACCGGGACCGGTCGCCATGAATCGGAAGTCACAGGTCAACGCGAGCTCGAAGCCGCCACCAAGCGCATGTCCATTGATGGCTGCGATGGTCGGCATCGGCAATGCCTCGAACGCGTCCAACGCAGCAACCGCTCTTGGATGGAGCTCGAGGAGGCTGTCGTCGATTTCTCGAAGCTGACTCACGTCATCGCCCGCGGAAAACAGAAAAGGAATAGCACTGGTGATCAGCGCCGCCCGCGCTTCCCCAGCTTTGTCCAGGCGCTCGAGCACCGTTTCGAGGTCTTCGAGAAACGCCGGCCCGAATGCGTTGACGGGCGGGTGGTTCATTCGGATCACCGCAACCGAGTCGACGACTTCGTATTGCAATACGGACAGGTCCATGGCTTCGCCCTCCTGAGGTGGTTCTTATAGCTACCTAGATTTACTGTCAAGGATCTTAGTCGGACCAAGAATTCATCTTGACATACTAGGTTCTGCCCCGTATTCCTCGTGAAAGCTGAGGTGTAAATATGGCGATTCCCAGCGAAAATGGGTCAAAGAGGTCCTCGAAAAACAAGAAGAAGCGCAACCTCGACAAGCACAACGCGATCCTCGAAGGGGCGTTGCGGGTCTTCGGCGAGAAGGGCTTCGAGGATGCAACCGTGGCGGCGATCTGCGCCGAGGCGGGCATCTCCGAGCCCACCCTCTACGAGTACTTCGGGTCCAAGGAGGACGTTCTGTTTTCGATCTCGGAGCTCTACACCCGCCGGGAGTTCGAGCGCTTCAGCGAGCTGGCCCACTTCATCAACGACCCGCGCGAGCGCGTGCGGGCCATCATTCAAGCCTACCTCGAGTTCTACGAGAACAACCCGCTCTACACATCGGTCGCGCTCCTCACGCTCAAGGGGAATCGCCGCTACCTCGCATCGTCGGCGTACCAAAGCGTTCGGGACGCGGCGCGCCCGCTGATCGAAGTCTTTCGGGATGGCGTTCAGCGTGGCGCTTTTCGTGATGATCTCGATCCGTACCTAGTCCGCAACATGGTGCTCGGTTTCATCGAGCATCTGACGATCCAGTGGCTGCTTCTAGGGCGCCCCAAGGGAATCGCCGAACATACGGACACG
>JAFDAJ010000431.1 GCA_019313915.1 Deltaproteobacteria bacterium | reverse complement strand
CTCGAGTCGAAGAGCGCCCTCGTTTCGGACGGCGTGGCGAACCTCGGCCGCTACGTCTCCTCCGTCATCGTCGACGGCTCGGGCCTCTGCGCCATAGAGATCGACGAGTCGGCGCCAGCTTGCCGAGCCTTCGTTACGCTCGACCGCGAGCTCTGCCGGCTCGCAGTCCCCGCCAACTAAGACACGACGATCCGTATCACCAGGGCGGGTGCTCTGCCCGAGCGTCTTGCCCACCATGTCGACGACGCGCTCAGCCATGGGCCGGTAGGCAGTAAGCTTCCCTCCGGCGATCGAAAGGACTCCAGCCGGACCCGTCCACACTTCATCCCGCCTCGAGATCTCGGCTGGTTTCTTTCCAGGCTGGGCGACCAAAGGACGAATTCCCGTCCAAGATGAGACCACGTCATCGACGGAGAGTGGATCCGTATTGAAAGTGCGGGCCGTCGCAGCCAAGAGGTAGTCCACTTCCTCTTGTTCGATTGCAGGCCAGTACTCGGCGTCGGCGTGGAAGGTGTCGGTCGTGCCGAGGTAGGTGACGTCACCGCGCGGCACGGCAACGACGGGGCGGCGGTCGGACGCCTCGAATACGACCGTGTGCATAATCGGCAATCGAGAATGAGGCACGACCAGATGAATGCCTTTGGTGAGGGCGACTCGAGATCCTGCGTCCGTCGCCTCCAACGAACGCATCACGTCTACCCACGGACCTGCTGCGTTGACGATCACGCGACCGCGAACGATCGCCTGCAAAGCCTCCCCAGGCAGCGCCGACTCGCATCGAACGCCGAACGCCCTTCCGTCTTCCTTGAGGATCTCGGTGACCGGCGCATACGTGAGGACTAGCGCTCCGTCGGCCGCGGCGCTTCGAGCATTCGCGAGAGTCAGCCGCGCGTCGTCGGTGAGAAACTCGTAGTACCGCACGGCGCCAGTCACGCCGTCGACCGCGGCCGCGGGTTCGTGCTCGGCGATCTGCCGAGCGTCCCAAACCTCGTGTCGCTCTTCGCGCGGGACCTTGCCAAGTCTCTCGAACAACGCGACCCCCACACGGTACTTCGCCATCTCGGTCGCGGAGCGGGTGGGGATCAGGATCGGCGCGACCCGCGCGAGGTGCGGCGCGACGGTACGCAGAACCTGACGCTCTCTGGCCGTCTCGCGCACCAGCGAGATGGCCCCCTGTGCGAGATAGCGAACGCCTCCGTGAATCAGTTTCGAGCTGCGGCTACTGGTCCCGGACGCGATATCGCGAGCTTCGATCAGCGCAACCGAGAGGCCGCGGGCAGCGGCCGAGCGGGCGACACCGGCTCCCGTAATACCGCCGCCCACCACGACGACGTCGAACTCCCGTTCCTCGGCAGCCGAAAACAAGGATGCACGGCCTCGAAAGTCGAGGTTTGGGGAGCAGCAGTCGGTACCGGGAACCCCTGTCATCGATCAACACTATGAAGTCATTGCCAAGCCCTGCTGTGTGATGTGTTTTGCTCATAACCCTATGATTGCTCTATCGCCCGCTGCCTCGGCGGGCGAAGGGCGAGCCGCGCATGAAGACCAGGTCCCTGTGGAAATCCGCCAACTCAAGCACTTCGTGTCCCTGTATCGACACCGCAGTTTCGTGCAGGCCGCCGAGGAGCACGAAGTCACCCAATCCGCGCTCAGCCGGAGCCTCAAGAAGCTAGAGAGCGAGATCGGGCAGCGCCTCTTCGACCGCAGCACCCACGAAGTCCAATCTACGGCGGCAGGGGAGGCGCTCATCGATTGGGCCCGCGACGTCGTCGACGCGGTTCACGCGTTTGGCGAAGAGGCAAGCCGTCTGGCGGGGGGAGCCGCGGGTCACGTGCGGATCGGGACGGGCCCGTACCCGGCGCAACCTCTGATGACGAGCGCGGTCTCCAAGCTCGCCGCCGAGCACCCGGGAATCCAGGTGAGCGTGGTGGCGGGCACATCCAAAGACCTGCTCACTGCGCTCGTCGAGCGAAAGCTCGACTTCGTGGTCTGCGACATCAGCAAGTACGACGACTCGCCGTCCGCCGAACGGATCTCGGTCATCAAGCTTCCCTCCGAGCCGCTGGTCGCCGTCATGTCGGCGAATCAACAGTTGGACGCTGCGGACCTCGAGGAGCTCGCGCGCCTCCCGTGGGCGTTGCCAACACCGGCACCGTTTAGCACACGGGATCTTCCGCGGCCCTTCTCGGAAGCCTTCGCCGCCGGGCGCCTTCCCTACTACCAGCTCGAGGCGACCTCGGCCTGCATCGAGCTCGCAAGGGCCGGCCACGCGATCACCTTGGTTCCCCGATCACT
>JAFDAJ010000174.1 GCA_019313915.1 Deltaproteobacteria bacterium | reverse complement strand
AGGCCGCCCACGTTGCGGTCCCACCACCAAGCTCCTCGCCGCCTTCCGCGAATGCCCGGCCCTCCCCAAAGGTCTGGCCACGCATTCCGGGCAAACCGCGAGAGTTCATCCCTCGCACCGAGGACGACTGATGATCGGGAGCCGGCTCACCTATGCCCAGGCCGCCCGCTACACGTTGCGAGCCCTGTGTGAGGAAATCGATACGCGCGTTTGAGTTTCCACCGGAAGCAACGAGAAGTTGTAGCGCAAGTCAACCTGCGCGTACATCGCGCCCGCTCCCGAAGCACCAGGGCGAGGAAGGCAACGAATTCAACACTCGACGTCAGCACGAGCGGCTCTCCGCGCCCGAGCGGCACGCGCTTACTATCCTGGTGCGAGCGGCGGTGGCAAGTCTGATCAAGGAACGATAGGATGCGCTGCGCGATGGACCAGCAACTCGCGGGACTGAGAATCGGAGCCTACGCCCGCTTTTCCTCGGACAAGCAATCGGAGACAAGCGCGTCCGCGCAGATTGCTCGTCTCAACCAGTGGGTGCAGGCACGGGGCGGGCAACTCTCCCTCAAGCACACCTATCGTGACGAAGGCATCAGCGGAGCAACGAACCAGCGGCCGGGGCTGATTTCGCTCATGGCGGCGGTGGACTCCGGGGATGTCGATGTAGTCGTCGTGGAAGACCTCTCACGCCTCTCCCGGGATATCGAGCACGCGGCGTCCGCGCGGAAGCGGTTCGCTTTCTCGGGTGTGCGGCTCATCGGAATCGCCGATGGGATCGACACGCTCGGCAATGGCGGCGACCTCCTTTACGGTGTGAAGTCCATCTTGAGCGAACAGTACCTCAAGGACTTGGGGGACAAGACCAGTCGCGGTCTACGAGACCGTGCTCAAGTCGGACGGGTAACGGGAGCCCTGCCCTATGGATACTCGTCGGCGCCCGCCCCGGACGGTCAGGGAAAGGTGCCGGTCGTCGTGGCGTCGCAGGCGGCGGTCGTTGATCGCATCTTCCGAATGAGAGCGGCCGGTCGGAGCTACCGGGACATCGCCAAGACCCTGAACGAGGAAGGGGTCGGGCCGCCCCGCGGGCGACAGAAGGATTCGCGAAAGCGGCGCGACGGGTGGGCCATTTCTGGAGTGCGATCGATGCTTCAGAACTCGAAGTACGCCGGCCGCTGGACCTTCGGCGCTCGCTCTTGGAAGAAGAGTCCGGTGACCGGCAAGCGGGTAAATCGGCCGGGCCAGTCTCCGTTGATCGAGGTCGCGCTACCTGACCTTCGCATCGTGGACGAAGAGACCTGGTCGCGGGTGCAGGCCATCAACGAGGAAGCCCGCGAGCGCTATGCGGCGCTGGGCCCGTCCGCGTATGCCCGGGAAGGCGGCGCGAGTACCGCCCGCCGGACTTATCCCATGTCCACCCTCATTCGCTGCGGCATCTGCGGCGGCCCGATGGTCATCGAGAAGACGCAGAAGCCTCGCTACCGATGTGATGCGAGCCGCGGCAACGGCGGCAGCTGCGACAACTCGCGCACCGTGATGGAAGACGCTCTTCGAGAAGCGTTCACGTCCGCCATGCTCCGATACTTCGACCGACCCGAGGTCGTGGCGCATCTGATCGAGGCCTCGAAGTCGGAACTTGCGCGCGCACAGCGCTCCGTGCCAGATGAGAAAGCAGAGGCGGAGAAGGCGCTCGCAGAGACTCGAGGAAAGATCGACAACCTCGTCGATCTCGCCTCCCGCGGCGCCGCCCCGGCCACCATCCTCAACAAGATCCGCGAGCTCGAGGCGCTCGCGGACAAACAGGAGCGCCACCTTCGAGAGCTCGGAGCTGTGCTCGAGCCACTCGATGCACCGCGACCCGAGGACGTAGTCGCGCGTATTCGCCACCTCGGCGCGCTATTCGACAAGAGCCCCAAGGACGCGCGCGAAGCGCTCAAGCATCTCCTCGACGATGGCATTCAGCTCTACCCGCTCGAAAACGGGCACTATCGTGCCCGCTGGACCGTCCGCGGAGGCGCCCTTTTCTTCGCTGGAACGACGAAGCCCCCGGCGAGCACCGAGGGCTTTGAAGAGCGGTCAACGCTATGGGTTGCGGGGGCCGGATTTGAACCGACGGCCTTCGGGTTATGAGTTCACAAAAGCCGGTCTTCCCACAGCATCACAACAAACCGGTTTCCAAATTCAACCAGTGGAGCGTCGGCCTTGTGGTAGGTTCTACCCACTCGATTTCGAATCTTCCAAGTAGCAGGAACGAGGTGGACCCCCCATGTTGAGCTTGAGCATAGTGCTCGCAACCATCGCTGCGCTCCTCTTTGTCCCCGCGCCGGCGATCGGTCAGGCTCCCGGCGACCCCGAACGCGGGACCCTCGACGGCTCCCCCCTCGACGACCTACCGGCGCACATCAGCGTCCTGACCGACTTCGGCTCTCGCCCTGACTGGTCGCCCGACGGCGAGCGGCTCGTCTTCATCGACGGGGTGCCTCTCGGCGATGTCTTGGAGCTCAACGTCGCGACAGGGGAAACACGGAAACTGACTGACGGCTTCGAGCACATGGGCTTCGCACGAGCCCACTACCTGCCGACCGGTGACTTGCTACTCTGCGGCCCGACCTCAGGTCCGCGTCCGAGTGACACCCGTCCCGAAGCAGGTCGCTTTACCGGCGTCATGTCTGTCCTGCGCGTGCCATTCGACAATGCACCGCAACCGCTCGGCATGCCGTGCTGGGAAGGAATTGCAACCTCGGATGTGTCGTCCCGCATTGCATGGAACCGCTCGGACATCGACTACACCGACTCCGACCTACTCAACCGGGTCGGGTTCGGTATCTCGGAGATCTGGACCGGAGAGCTCCGCTACGAAGACGAACGCGTCTTGCTCGAGAACGTCGAGCTCGTGATCGACCGCACGGCGGTTTCGACGATCGCGGTGCTTGAAGTGCAGGACTTCCGCCCAGGTACCGATGAGCTGATCTTCACCGCGTACGCATACGCGGGCGGCGAGGCCATGAGCGTCGACCACTCGACCGGGTTGGTGACGAACTACTCGCAGAGCCCCGTCTACGAGGAGGCGGAGGGCGTCGCCCCGAGCGGCGCGTGGGTGCTCGTCGAGCGCGAAATCGACAACGCGTTGTACCCCGGCCCGTTAGACATCTGGCTCCTGCCGCTCGACGGCTCGCAAGCGTGGGATCGGCTCACGCACTTCAACCGCTATCGGGACGGCTGGTACGCGTCGAATCCGGCGGTGAACCCCAGCGGGACGCACTTCGCCTTCCAGCTTTCCATCGACGGGGACGTGGAGGGCGAAGGCCGAGGCATCCTGCTCTTCGACATCGCGGCAAGTGGCCGCCCGACTGCCCCGCCCATTCCTGCGTCTATGGCGACGGGCGGTTCGGGATGCTCGGTGAGAGAGAGTCCGTCCGGCGGCACTGCGTGGCTCCTTGTCGCGGCTCTACTGATCTTGCGCTTGTGGCGTCCGACTGGCTCCGCTGCCTAAAGCCATGTTGAACGTTGCCAATGTGCGCCGCCTTCTCGGTGTATTGTGGACTTCCCCCGGTCTCGCAGACACCTAGCTGGCGGGGCTGAGCTGACCCCGCGTCCTTTGCTTTGCTTAGCTGGGCCCTGGCGGCGCTTTGCGCCGGGCTTCGCCTTTGGCTCGCGCTGCCGCGGGTGGCTGCGGTCTGTCCCATGGACGTGGTGGGCATCAAGGCCCGTCCAAAGTACACTGCCGCGCAGAAGTTGCGCACGGGACACGAGAAACGCACAGCATGCGTGTCTCATCTCGCGTCTGTGCGCCCGGAGCCCCCACAAATCGTGGGCGATGCGGTGTCCGAGCGCTGGCAGGCTTCTTGCTCTACTTCGTAGGCGTGGACTTGCGGGACCGAGGTACTTGGGCGGCGTTTGCTGATCCCAGCTTGCGTTTGGTTTGTGGCATCGCCCTCGTGGCGGCTGTCGCGCTTCCTTTTTCGATGGGCGGCTGCAGTGAGAGCGGCGGCACGGGTGGAGAAGGCGGCGCAGGCGGCAGCGCGGGAACGGGCGGCGCAGGCGGGGCGGCTGGTTTCGGCGGTCTGGGCGGCAGCGGCGGAGCAATCGCGGACTGTACGCTCGCCACGGAGTGGGAAACTACGGGCTCCTGGGGCAGCGAAGCGCTCGCGTACGGAAACGTAGTCCTCATGCAGAACGCGCTGGATGGCAGCCTATGGCAAGCCGTTTCGCGGACGCACCTCGGCGAAACACCGCAGTACGACATCGCCCTGTTCCGTTCGGGAGACGGAGGCAGCAGCTGGGCTCACGTCTCCACTTGGGATTTCCCTGCCGAACGCAGAGGCTGGGCCAACGACGCGGTCATGATGGAGGACGGCACGGTTTACGTCGTGCTCCGCGAATACACATTCATCAACGGCGCGGTCGGCGACCGGTACGTGAGGCTGCTCCGTTATCCACCGGGCGGTTCTCTCGTCGAGGCGGGAACCTTCAGCCCCGACGGAAGCACGGATACGCGATCGCTGACGATGGCCGCACGCGGCGGCACCCCCTATTTCATCGCGTTCAACGCCACAGCCGTCCCGCCCGACTACCACATCGTGAAGTACGAGAACGGCGTGCTCGATTCGGTGGACATCGTTCGATATCTGAACGAGACGAACGAAATCTACCTGCGCGACATCGCTGTGGCACCCAACGGCAAGCTCTGGACCGCGGGTCAAGGCTACGACACCGGAGCGGCCGCGTGGCGGGCCACGATCTGGGAGGAAGGCGACAGCGGCTTCTCGCTTCTGGCCGAGCTGAACGCGAACCCGGCGGTCAAGGAGAGCGACACCGTCATGGCGCTCGCGTTCGACGCGGACGATCGCTTTTGGACCTCGTACTACACCATGCCGCACTTCCCGGACCTGATTCGCCGCTGGAGAGCGGGCTACGGGGCGGTCGACGCACCGGATACTTCGTTTGGGCTCAATGACGACTTCAGCCTCGACCCGAGCAAAGCGAGCGACACCAATCGAATCGTCGTCCACCCGAGCGGTGCGGTGTTTACGGGCGGCTACGCCATCGACGCCGATTCGTGGCAGTGGGGCATCGTACGCAAGGGCGCAACAGCAGGCTTCGAGATCTCCGACAAGTTCATTCGGGGAGGCGACGGCACGTACCGAACGGACATGTCGAGCATGCTCGTCGACGAGGACAAGAACGTTTGGGTAGCGTACATGTCGCGCCCGGCCGTGGGCTGGAGCCCAAAGTGGACCACGATCCGGAAGCTCCCCTGCGTTCGTTAGCTGTCGCGCTGACGGGATCGACACCGGGCCGCTGTGCTGACGGAGCGAGCGAGCCAATTCAAAGGCCCTGTCTGCCCCGCGAGCAACTCGACATAACATCTAGTACCGCGAAATTCGGCTCTCAGCTTGAGCCCGATGGGCTAAGAAAGCATGAATGCCTTGCTCTTACTGCGAGCGCTTGAGGCCGGCCGCACCCGACAAGACAGGCGCGAT
>JAFDAJ010000047.1 GCA_019313915.1 Deltaproteobacteria bacterium | reverse complement strand
CGGCCGTGCATGTTGATCGACGGGATGACGGCGTGGCCGCCGGACTTGCAAACGTGGTCGCCGACGGCTTCGCGGAACCGGTCCTCGTTGTTCGGGAGTTGTCGGGCGGAAAATGCTTCGATATCCACGACGCCCAGCTCTTCGTAGGGCTCGATGATTCGGTTTCGGATCACCCGATAGTCGCATTGGGGGCCGCGCGGGGCGTATGTGCCCCCCGTCTTCCGGTATTCCCCCGAGCCACCGCACCCCACAAGACTGAGCACGAGAAGGCTGAGTGCGAGCACGACGAAAATGGAAAGACGCTTTAGAGCCACGTTCAGCGGGAGAGTGCCAGCTATGATCCAGCATCACAAGCGCTTGCCGCGCCCGGAAACGTAGCTTACGACTCCTTTGGTCGATCGCATCGGGAGGAAAGCATGAAGCAGCTGCCAGTCGGGCCGATAGCCCTAGTTCTCATCTCGGCATGCGGACTTCTCGCCGCATGCAAGTCCAGCGGAGGGCCGCCCGCATACACCACCGCGGCGGCCGTCGGATCCGAACCGTCCCAGGTCTTCTGGGGCGACACGCACCTGCACACCAGCTACTCGCCCGATGCTTTTTTCTTCGGCAACACCACCGCAGATCCGGACACGGCATATCGCTACGCCAAGGGCCTCCCGGTGATTCATCCCTACCACCGAGCGAAAATCCAAATCGGCACCCCGCTCGACTTCCTGGTGGTGGCCGACCATGCGGAAATGATGGGCGTGCCGCTTCGGCTGTTCCAAGGCGACAAGACACTCACCAAGACCGCGAGCGGCAAACGGTTCGTGAAGATGCTCGAGGCGGGAAAGAACCAAGAGGTCTTCTTCGATCTCATCACCGCGATCAACAACAACCAGCCGTATGACGACCTGCATGGCGAGGAGACCCGGCGATCGGTCTGGAGCGACATGGTCGCGATCACCGAGCGGCACAACGCTCCCGGGCGCTTCACCTCCTTCATCGGTTGGGAGTGGACGTCTACGCCCAGCGGAAAGAATCTTCACCGAGTGGTCTTCATGCCTCAGGGAGGCGAGGTGGCTGAGAAGTTCATTCCTTACAGCTCGTTCGACAGCGACAAGCCAGAGGACCTCTGGGCGTGGCTCGAGGAAACCGCATCGCGGACGGGCGCGTCTTTCACGGCCATCCCGCACAACTCGAACATCAGCGGCGGCTTGATGTTCAACGATGTCGACAGCGAGGGCCGGCCCATCACCGCCGAGTACGCGCGCACGAGAATGAAATGGGAGTCGGTTGTCGAGGTCACGCAGATCAAGGGCGACTCCGAAACCGATCCCATCCTCTCGCCCACAGACGAGTTCGCGGACTTTGAACCCTTCACGCACGCGATCGACACCGAAGCCCTGAAGGGAGGTCTCGAAGCCTCGGTCGAACCCGGTGACTTCGTGCGCGCCGCGCTCGGCCGCGGTCTCGAGCTCGAAGCCAAGGTCGGAGTCAACCCATACAAGTTCGGCATGATCGGCTCGACCGACTCGCACACCGGGATGTCTTCCGCCGAGGAGAACAACTTCCATGGAAAGACGGCTTTCGATTCGACTCCCGCGAATACGTTCGACACGTTCCTAGAGATCAAGGGCTTCGGGGCCGACATGTCGGCTTCGGGGATGGCTGGTGTCTGGGCCAAGGCCAACGACCGCACCGCTCTCTTCGACGCCTTTGTGCGCAAGGAAGTCTACGCGACGACGGGGCCACGCATCCGCGTCCGGCTCTTCGGTGGTTGGGGTTTTTCACCAGACGATGCCGGCAAGAAGGAGTTGGCACAGATCGGCTATGCCAATGGCGTCCCGATGGGTGGCGACCTCACGCAGGCGCCTGACGGCAAGGCTCCCCGATTCCTGGTCTACGCGATCAAAGGTCCGCGGGGCGCAAACCTCGACCGCGTCCAAATGGTCAAGGGTTGGCTGGATGAAACCGGGAGCGCCCGAGAGGATGTGTACAACATCGCCTGGTCGGACAACCGAGTGCTCCATGACGACGGCTCGCTCAACCCCGTTGGCAACACGGTCGACCTAGCCACCGGCGCCTACACGAACAAGATCGGCGACGCGCAGCTCTCGACCGTTTGGGAAGACCCGGAGTTCAACCCCGGCGTGCGCGCCGTCTACTACCTCCGGGTTCTCCAGATTCCAACCCCCCGCCACACCCTCTACGACGCCATCGCCCTCGACATGCCTCCCGAAGAAACAGGCCACCCCCCTACAATCCAAGAGCGCGCCTACTCCTCCCCAATCTGGTACACCCCCTAACGCGCGAAAGGGGGCCGTCCCTTCTTTCAAAGGGTTAATTTCTCGTGAAGAGGTTTCTGAAAGAGCCGTTGCTCCATTTCCTCGCGGCGGGCCTCGGGCTGTTCGTGTTGTTCGGAGTCGTAAATCGAGACGAACCGGACGCTGACCCCAACGTCGTTACCGTAGACCGCGACGCGCTTCTCACCTTCGTTCAATATCGAATCAAGGCTTTCAACCCCACTCTCGCGGAGGAGAAGCTCAACTCCTTGTCGGACGACGAGCTGCAGCGGCTCATCGATGACTACGTGCGCGAAGAAGTGCTGCACCGCGAAGCGCTTCAACTCGGCCTCGACGAAGACGACTACGTCATCCGGCGTCGACTCGTGCAGAAGCTCGAGTTCATCACCGAAGGGTTCGCCGAGGCCAGCGCGGGAGTCGATCAGGCCGCGCTTCGCCGTTACTTCGACGCGAACAAAGGCGATTACTACGTGGAACCGTTCGTAACCTTCACGCACATCTTCTTCGAAACCGAGAATCGGCCGCGTGAGAAGGCTCACGAGGCGGCAGAGAAGAAGCTCGTCGAGCTCAATCGGAAAGGCCTGCCATTCGCCGACGCACCGCAACACGGCGACCGCTTTCTCTATCATGTGAACTACGTCGAACGAACACCCGAGTACGTCGCCAGCCACTTCGGCGTCCCGATGGCCAAGGCTGTATTCGAGCTCGAGCCCAATGACTTCATCTGGCAGGGCCCCTTCGATTCCCCATACGGCGTGCACCTCGTCATGTTGACCACGAACGAACCCGGACGTGAGCCGGATCTGTCCGAGCTCGAGGGGCGGGTGCGCGAAGATGCTCAGAGGGCAATGATTCGGGAAGAAACCGAAGCCGCGATCACCGACATCGTTGGCAGCTACGACGTGCGGGTCGTGTACGAACGCGGCAACGCGGCTGAGGCGGACGGCCCGGTGAATCGATGAGACACGCCTTGCTTCTGACGCTCGGGCTCGCCATTGGAGCCACCCTCACGCAATCCGCACGCGCGCACGAAAGCCGCCCCCTCTACATCGAAGTCACAGAAACGGCGCCGCTCTCGTTCTTGGTGCGATGGAAGATCCCTCCGTCTGTGAAGGTGAGCAATGCGCCCGAGGTTTCGATGATCGAGGGATGCGCGGCAACAACCCCCAACGCTCCGGCAGGAGGTGGACGCGGGAACCTCCGACACCGTACTTTTCGTTGCGACGCGGACCCTGCAGGGACGGCTCTTCGAATCCACTACCCCCTATTCAACCCGTCGGTATCCGCGTTGGT
This sequence comes from Deltaproteobacteria bacterium, assembly GCA_019313915.1. Taxonomy (GTDB): domain Bacteria; phylum Myxococcota_A; class Polyangia; order Polyangiales; family Houyiibacteriaceae; genus SG8-38. The sequence continues at coordinate 13,394 of JAFDAJ010000047.1, read as the reverse complement.
TCGCATCTCCCGACTGTCCGGCGAGACGTACTCGCTCTTGGCCTCCCCGGACGAGAGCGAAGTCATCATTCCTGCGCTTCAGAGCTTCGGTAGTGTTGCGCGCGACTACTTGATGTTGGGCGTGCGGCACATCCTGGGAGGGTATGACCACCTTCTGTTCTTGGTGTGCCTGTTGCTGATCGCCGGTACGGGCCGCCGCATCCTGATCACGATCACAGGGTTCACGATCGCACACTCGATCACCCTTGCCCTCAGCGCCCTCGGCGTGGTGCGGGTACCCATTGCACCGGTCGAGGCTGCCATCGCACTGAGCATCGTTTTTCTGGCGATCGAAATCGTGCGCGGCGACCCCAACAGCCTGACGTACCGGTACCCCGTGGCGGTGTCGTCTTCGTTCGGTCTGCTTCACGGATTGGGATTTGCCGCGGTGCTCGGCGAGACCGGCCTGCCACAAACCGAGATCCCGGCCGCCCTGCTCTTCTTCAACGTCGGTGTCGAAATCGGACAGATCCTCTTCGTGGCTGCGGTGATCGCCGTCTATCAACTCATTCGCTTCGTGGGTAGGACCTCCCTCGGTCGCGACCTCTCGATCAGCGCACTTCGGCCACTTCAAACCCCAGCTGCCTATGCGGTCGGCATGCTCGCTTCGTTTTGGATGGTCCAGCGCGTCGCCACGTTTTGGACAACTTGAGTCTCGAGGGGGACAACGCTCGGCATGTCCAGCCGCTCTACGGTCGCAGCGTCGACGATGGCTGCGCTAGGCGTGGCGGCTACAGAGGGTCGGGAGCCGGTGCGGCGGGGGGCGTCGTTGCCGCAGGCTCAACTGGCGCCGGCTCTGTAGACCCCATCTTGCCGTGCTTCTCGGCCTTCGCCGCCTTCTTGTCTTCCCGCTTCTTGCCCTTCCCCTTCGTCACGTGGGGCGGCACCCGGTAGTCCGCCGGCATTGGGGTCACTGCGCCGTCGAGAAGCCATGTGTCGGAGTCTGGATAGTAGGCGTAAACGGCCTTCTGGCCGCAACCGTGCACGGCGATCTGCGATGCCATATTGCGTGCGCCTTCCGTATCGAGGACGGTGAGGTTCAGCTCGGCCTCCGAGCAGGAGAAATCGAACATCGCGCGGTGCCGAACCGTGGTGTTCGCATGCTTGTTGTGCTTGCAAGCGGTGCCGGCGATCACGAGAAGCGCTGCAATGGCGAGACGACTCAACACGGCCTTTCTTATGCACCGCGGCTCGAAGGCACGCCAGGCTTTTCTTAGATCCAAGTAGCTTGGGATCTCTCCATGAGCTCACCGTCCATCGCTCTCGCGCGAGACGCCGGCGGCGATGTGCAGGCCTACGAGCCTAGCAATCATGACGGCCAGATAAAGGGTCCCGAAAACCCCTTCGAGAACCGCCAAAGGACGAGCCAGGTTGGATACCGGAAGAATGTCTCCGTACCCCATCGTCGTCAGGCATACGAAGCTGAAGTAGAGCAGCGCGTTCCCTATTTCGCTTTCGGTCCCGCCCACCGGGACACCGGCAAACGATCCCGGATGGGACAGCTCGATCAGTTCGAATGCGAACGCGAAAGCCACTGCGGCCAGGAGGTAGGCGACAATTGCGCCGAAGATCGCGTTAGTGCTCACGCGCCGCATCCGAAACAGAGCCGCGACGACCAGCATGATGGCATACGTGATCCAAACGAGCGTGATCGAGATAGAAGCGAACGAGTAGCCGATGTGCTCCGAGAAAACCTCCGTCCAGCGCATCACGAGAGTCACCACCGTCAGTGCAAGAAAGGGGAAACGATGCTTGCTCTGCCAAGCTGCCGAATAGGCGCCCGAGAGAAGCACGAGGTCGAAAAAGAACTCGACCGCGTAGCCGCTCCTCTCGGCCGGTACGAGGGGCGCCACCACGATGAGCATCAGCAGGACCGCGAGGAGTGCCCCGTAGTGGGGGGCCCTCGTCGCGCTTGGGAGCCATGAATAGCGGTTTGACATTACACAGGACCAGAGCGAGTCTCCCAATCGCCAACGAAAAATCAAGGCCAACCGGCGGGTATCGAAGATGGGCAAAGAAGGCGCAGGCACCGCCGCAGCACGCAAGCAATTGAGACGACTCGAGACCTTTCTCGACGTCGCTTACGCCGTCTTGTTCGTCGATTTCATCATGTATCTCCCCCACACGGAGGACATGGCTTGGGCCGACCTGCCATACGGACTGCTGTCGCTGCTGCTCGACAACTCGCTGGATTTGCTGAGGCTGATCATCGCGGTCGGACTGACGCTGATTTCATGGAACCTGACCCACAAGCTGCTCGGTCCTTTGGAGCGAACCGACCCGAGGCACACCCTCCTCGCACTGCTACAATTGATTTTCGTTTGCCTGTTTCTCTTCTTTGCGATCGCAGACCCAGAGTTGGCGAGCCTTTCTTCGCCGGTTGGGCAATGCCTCTCGCTCGCGTTGTCGGGCTTCATCGGCATCGCCGGCTGGTCCTACGCGCGTAAGAAAGGCCTCACGCGCCCCGAGCTGAGCGAAACCGAAAAAGATGAGGTGCTCAGAAGCGCCATCATCGAGCCGGTCACGGCCTTGCTGAACACGGGGTTCGCGTTCGTCGGACCTGGCGCATGGACGGCAGGCTGGTTCGTGATTCCCGTTTTCTTGGTCACCGCACGGGGTCGGCTGGAGCGCCGGAAGCAACCCGCTATGGTGCGCAAATCATGAAATGCTTATCTTGGGTCACCGCATGGGCGGTGGTCGGACTGCTCAGTTCGTGCAACTCGCTCGACCTGCCCCCTGCCCCCAACATTCAACCAGTGCTCGATGCTTTCGCAAAGCCCACCGCGACGGTTACTGGTCCGATCATGGAGGCGGTCGCCGACGAGATCGCTCAGATTCGAGACGACATCGAGGATTCCGACTTTTACGACGAGATCCTGAAGGTCATCGTCGACGTCCAGGCAGAGATCGATGACGCCACCGATGAAGATGGGAACTTGGATATCGGGGGAGGAGTGACGTTCCCAACGCCCAACGGCGGCGTCTCGATCGAGTTCATCTGCGAGGGCTGGGACGACCCGAGCCCGACTGTTCCCGATCCAGCGAATGGCACCATGCACCTGACGATGAGGCTAGCCCGCGGCACGATCGCTCCGCTGATCTGGGGAACCATCGACGACTGTCGCTTCCCCGTCGAGATCGGACCGCTCCGCTCCGAAGACTCTTACGATGGAAAGCTTGCGGTGCACTTAGGCGAATTCGTGTCGCCAAGTCAGAACCTGTACGAGCTGCCGATCACCTTCATTTCGGACGGGACCATCGGAATTGACGGACACGAGGTCCGCATCAAACAGAGCTTTCGAGTGACGTTCAAGCTTGATGACGAGGGGAACGCGGACCTCGACGGGCTCGCCATCCTCGTGGAGCTCGATGAGACGCACAGCTTTGTTTACTTTTTCGAAGGGGACTTGACTCAAGGGATTCGTGATGCGAGCGGCACATTTGCTTGCAACCTCGAGGAGCGTCAATGCACCGGCTTCTCCTGGTAGCGATCGTCGTGGGATTCATCTTGGGGGGCAGCGGCTTCGCTCCGAGCTCGGCGCGGGCCTATCACACATACGAGGAGCGACTCCTCGACAGCACGGCCTACAGCCTCCAGCGGCGGCGGGTCCGCCTAGGGCTCTTCAAGCTCAGCTACGGCATCATCGATCAGCTTCAGGTCACGACCTACACGATGCCGTGGCTCCTCGGCCTGATTTTCGAAGATGTGGCTCCGAACATCGAGCTCAAATCGACCTTCTACAACCGGAAGCGCCTTGCGCTGAGCGCCTCGCTTGGCTTCTTGTCAGGCACTATTGAGCAGGTCGAGGGTGTCGAGAGCACGAAAGTCAGATACTTCTTGACCCCAGCCTCCCTTGCCGCGTCCGTGCGGATCAATTCTGATGTCAGCACGCACATCGGGGGGATTTTCACGGGCGTCAGCGGCGACGTCGACACCAGCCCGGGAGCCAACGACATCGCGGGCTCGACCGTGGTCGATATCCTTCAGTTCTGGGGGATGGTGGAGTGGCGGCTCTCTCGCGTGGTCGCGTTCACCTTCACCGTGAGATGGGTGCCTTGGGTCAGCGACATCATCGTTAGGGGGAGCTTGGACAGCGAGAACCCGGACATCGGCATTGGGCTCACGGTCGAGTTGATCGACTTGACCAACACGTTCGCCGTCATCCCTGGCTTCGTATTCTCGTGGAAACGCACGAACATCCGGCTCGGAGTGGGCTACGGGGATTTCTTCGTCCAGGGCTTCGCGCTCGTCGTCCCCCGGGATGTGCTGAGCGGCGTCTCCCCCGAGTTCGACGTTTTCGTGCGGTTCTAGGGGCCACCGGAGGCGTGTGCTAGCCTCCGCGCCATGAAACGAACGGTTGGTGCACTCCTATTGATGTTTGTGTTGAGCGCTTGCGCGTCTTCCAAGTCCTCGACGAACGACGGCTCGACGATTGGCAAGGGCATCGACGTGGAGGCGATGCGACCGCCCGAGGCGGCGCAAGTCATTCGGGAGTTCCAGAAGGCCTACGGCATCCCGCCCGTGCCTCCTCCCGACACACCGGTGACCTCGATGGCGCAGGTGCTAGAGATCATTCGAGGCGACCGGCTTCCCGAGTTCGAGGAGGCACGACGCTTTGCAGCGGGACGACAAGGCCCGGAGGCGTTGACCCTTCGTGCCTACGTCGACCTCACATATGCCGGGGCACTCATGACGGCCGCCTGGATTCTCGACGAAGAACGCCGACAGGATCTCACCGAGCTCCGCCAACTGACCATGAGTCGCCCGCTCGAAGGCAACGAGGGCGCCAAAGAAGACCAGGCCCGGGCCGCGCAGTTGCGAGCCAAGACAGCCGACCTGCGCAAGGTGGTGCGTGCGCTGCGCATCTTGTCGGAGGCGCCCCTGCGCTCCGGTTCAGACCTCGCAGAGCAGGCGATCCGACTGGATCCAAAGGCGCAGCTAGCGTATCTCGCCAACGCCAACTACTTCCGCCTGCGAGGCCACTGGCTCGAGTACGATCGCATGATGCGATACGCCGACGAGGGCGCGGAAGACCCACCAGTTCGAACGTACCTCCGCGCAATGGAAGCATTCGAACGATACGTCGACCCCGATCGGTGCCGGAAGCTACTCGACGAAACACTCGCCAAGCGCCCAGACTTCGTCCGAGCCCAAGCCAACCTAGTCCTCGTAAGTGACAGCGCCGACGACAAATACGCCGCGCTCCAAGCCCTCAAGCAGGTGAGCCCAACACACCTAGTAGTCAGACTAGCCGGCCCAACGATCGAACAAGAATTCCAAACCTCCGAAGAACTAAAATCCGCCCTCTCAAACTAACCCTTTGAAAAAGGGGACTGTCCCCTTTTATTGGGGGATGGGGCGGAGGGTGATGGTGATGGTCGTTTCGCCGGCGGGGAGATCGAGCTCCAGGTCGTGGGGGAAGTGATCCTCGGCTTGGATCGTCATGAGATGGATGCCGGGGACGAGGGCTTTGGGCTCGACTGAAAGGACCGTTGCCCGGCCGAAGTAATGGCCGTCGATGTACACCGAGGCATTCGGTGGCGTCGTGGTCACCCGCAACCTCGCCGGGTCCGGAACGACTGTGCCCTTCTTGGCGCAGCTCAATGCGGTGAGCGCGAGCACCAGGGCGGCAGCTCTCACTCCCATTCGATTGTCGATGGGGGCTTGGACGAGATGTCGTAGCAGACGCGATTGCAGCCGCGAACCTCGTTGATGATGCGGGTCGAGATGCGAGCCAGCACTTCGTGCGGGATCCGCGACCAGTCGGCGGTCATGCCGTCCCGCGAGTCGACCGCGCGCACTGCGATTGCATAGTCGTAGGTCCGTTCGTCGCCCATCACGCCGACGGTGCGCACTGGGAGGAGCACGCAGAACGCTTGCCAAATCTTGTCGTACAGGTCCGATGCTCGCAGCTCTTCCATGAAGATCGCGTCGGCCTCGCGGAGGATGTCGAGCTTCTCCCGATCGATCGCGCCGGGGCAACGAACCGCAAGACCTGGGCCCGGGAAGGGATGGCGCCAAAGGAGGTCGTGCGGCATCCCCATCACTTCGCCGACCTCGCGAACCTCGTCTTTGAAGAGCAGTCGCAGCGGCTCGATCAGGTCCAGATGCAACGTGTCGGGCAAACCGCCGACGTTGTGGTGACTCTTGATGACGGCGCTTGGCCCCTTGAATGACAGGCTCTCAATCACATCGGGATAGAGCGTCCCCTGCACGAGGTAACCCACGTCTTCGAGCTTCTCGGCCTCTCGCTGGAACACATCAATGAAGACTCGGCCGATGATCTTCCGCTTCTGTTCAGGGTCGCTCACCCCGTGAAGCGCATCGAGGAACTCGTCCGCCGCGTCGACGTGAATGAGCTTGAGCCCAAAATGGGCGCCATAGGTGTGGACTACTGCTTCGGCCTCGTCTTTTCGGAGCAGGCCGTTGTCGACGAAGATGCAAGTGAGCCTGTCGCCGATCGCCTGGGACATCAGCATGGCCGCAACGGACGAATCGACACCGCCGGACAATCCACAGACCGCAGCGCGATCACCGACCTGGCGGCGAATCGACTCGATGCTCTGCTCGACAAAGGAGCCGGGCGTCCAATTCGCCGAGCACCCTGCTACCTCGAACAAGAACGCCCGTAGCATCTCGACGCCGCGCGGCGTGTGCGCCACCTCGGGATGGAACTGCACCCCGAAAATGTTTCGCTCGAGGTTCGCCACCGCCGCAAAAGGGCTGCTGGCGGTTCGCGCGATGGTCTCGAACCCTGAAGGCAGACTCTCGACGCGGTCGCCGTGACTCATCCACACGTCGACGTGACCGCCGACTTGAAACCCATGAAGGAGCCCCGCGGGCTTGAGCACTTCGAGTCGCGCCGGCCCATACTCCCGCTCATCGGCCTGCTCGACCTCACCGCCGAGAAGATGGCTGGTGAGCTGCATCCCATAACAGATACCCAAGACCGGAACCCCGAGGTCGAACACCCCCGCGTCAACAGTCGGCGCCCCCTCGGCAAACACGCTCGCCGGCCCCCCGCTGAGAATGATCGCCTTAGGCGCGAGGTGCCGAATTTCGGCGAGCGAATAGGTGCACGGCTGAATCTCACAATAGACGTGCTGTTCCCGAATCCGCCTGGCGATGAGCTGGGTGTATTGCGACCCAAAGTCGAGAATCAAAACCCCATCAACGATCATGGCGCGGGTCTAACATGACGACCCGAACCGGTCGAGGCAGGCTACGAAACGTACGGTTCGCAACTGCAACACCGGAGAACGGCTCGCGACGGCCGTGCTCGCGATTGTCCCGGGGCACGGCGGAACGCGACACGGGGATCCCGCGGACGGGTCGGCTTGCAAAGGTGGCCGGAAGGGCTGGGGGCCTGAGGCCACGCAAGCCTCCCCTCGGCGCTCGCGCCCAATCGGCGCTGGTTGCTGTCTTGCCGATTGTCACTCGCTACGCCGCTGGATCCCCGCATCGCGCCCCGCCGTGCCCCTCCATACGTAAACTTCCACAAGACCCCACATGCCCGTCGCGTTCCCCCGTACCGCTCCATATGTCGACTTCTACGGTGACGCAGTTGTCGTGTCGTGTCGTGTTCCGCCGTGTCCCGGTTCTTAACTGACTCGGTAGTTGGGGGCTTCTTTCGTTACCAGTACGTCGTGGACGTGGCTTTCGTGAAGCCCGGCTGGACTGATGCGAATGAACTGCGCGTTCTTCTGCAGCTCGAGAATGGAGGGGCAACCCGTGTAGCCCATGCCTGCGCGCAACCCGCCGACCAATTGGTAGACCACCGTCGACAACGCGCCACGATACGGCACGCGCCCTTCGATCCCCTCGGGGACTAGCTTGCCAACGTCCGATATGTCCGCCTGCGCGTAGCGGTCCGACGACCCTTCGCGCATCGCGCCGAGCGAGCCCATGCCCCGGTACGACTTGTAGGTTCGCCCTTGGTAGAGCACCAACTCTCCGGGCGCTTCGTCCGTGCCCGCGAACAGCGAGCCAATCATCACGCTATTGGCGCCGGCAGCAATTGCCTTCACCGCATCACCCGAGTACTTCACGCCACCGTCTGCAATGATGGGAACACCGTGCTTGCGCCCCACGCGGGCACAGTCCATGACGGCAGTCACCTGCGGCACGCCGATGCCAGCGACCACGCGCGTGGTGCAAATCGATCCGGGACCCATGCCGACTTTCACCGCATCGGCGCCGGCGTCGATCAATGCCTTCGTCGCATCCGCCGTCGCCACATTACCCGCAACGACTTGCACATCCGGATAGGTTGACTTCGTGTCGCGGACTGCGTCGATCACCCCCTTGCTGTGGCCGTGCGCGGTGTCGATGATCAGCACGTCGACGCCTGCCTGCGCCAGCGCCTCTGTGCGCGCCTCTCGATCGGGCCCGACGCCGAGCGCGGCGCCCACACACAGGCGGCCAAGCGAATCCTTGATCGAATCCGGATGGCGGTCCGCCTGCAGCAAATCCTTGATGGTGATGAGACCGACCAGCTCGCCGCCCTCCCCGACCACGAGCAGCTTCTCGATGCGGTGCTTGTGCAGAAGCTCTCGCGCTTTGTCCTGCTCGACGCCCGGCGGCACCGTGACGAGCTCCTTCGTCATGAGCTGCGCGACCTTCTGGTTGAGGTTCTGCTCGAACCGGATGTCACGGCTGGTGAGGATACCCACGGGCTTGTCGCCTTCGACCACCGGAAGCCCCGAAATCTCGTGGTGCCGCATCAACTCGAGCGCATCGTGGAGCGCCTCGCCCGGACCCACGGTCACGGGGTCGACGATCATGCCCGTCTCCGCGCGCTTCACCTTGGTGACCTCGAGCGCCTGAAGCTCGGGGCTCATGTTCTTGTGGAGGATGCCGATACCGCCCTCGCGAGCCATGGTCACCGCGGTGCGCCACTCGGTCACCGTGTCCATCGCACTCGACACGAAGGGGATTCGCAGCTCGAGCCCCCGAGTAAACTGAGTGGAAACGTCCGCATTCGCGGGCAGAAAATCCGCGTACGCCGGCAGGAGCAACACGTCATCGAAGGTGAGTGCTTCCCGTAGGATGCTGTCAGTCACCGGAACCTCCCAAGGACCCTAAAAATTGGCGCCGAGTATAGCGCCCCGGTGACGGCACGCTAGTAGGCGCGCGGGAAGTCCCCGGTATCGACCTGGTCGAGGGCGAAGCGGATGAGAGCGCTCCGGCTGATCCTCCGATGGCCCTGCTTTTTCAGCTTGGCGACCATTTTGTCGAGCTGGGCCAGATCCTCTTTGTAGAGGGAGATGCAAATCACGTCGTAGTGGTCCGGCTTCGTTTGCTTCGGCTTCTTCGGCTTGGCGCGGCTACGCTTGCCGGACTTGCCGCCGTAGAACGTGTCACGCAGAACCGCGCTCACCTCGTCTTCTTCGAGAATCTCGCTTACCCCTGTTGCGTCGCGTCTCTTCATGTCCCCTCCCTAAGATGCGGCCGAAAGCGCTGCCCGTTGCTTCGCTCTCTGCCCAGTGGCGGCAACGGCGGTCACCCGTTGCACCAAACGCGCGTAGTCCTCCGCGCCATGACTCTTTGGCGCATACTCGAAGATTGTTTGCTTCGCGCTAGGAGCTTCGCGGAGCTTGGTGTTGATTCGAATCGGATCGTAGCAACGACCCTCGAAGTGCTCGCGCATCGTTAGGATTGCCTCCCGCGAAATTCGATTGCGAACGTCGAAGAACGTTGGCAAGACGCCGAGAAGCTGCACGTCGTGTTGAAGCAGCTCGCGCACGTTGCGGATCGTCCGCAGGACTTGCTTTACACCTACCAACGAAAGGTAGTCGCAGGCAACCGGGACAACGACGCTGTCTGCATAGACCATCGCGTTCTGATTCATCAACGAGAGTGCCGGCGCACAGTCGATGACGACAACGTCGTAGTCGCGGCACGCATCACCCAGCCGCTCACGCATGATGCGATCACGGTTCGGGCGCTCTGCGAGATAGAGCTCCGCCGCAGCCAGCGACTCGTTGGACGTCAACACGTCCAACCCCTCTCGAACCGGCACCGCGACCTCCGCCGCCTTCGCCCCATTTACGAGCACGTGATAGAGCGTGCGCTGCCCGGCAATGCCGAGCGACGCTCCGACGTTGCCTTGCCCATCCGCGTCGATGAGCAACACGCGGCGCCCTGACTCTGCCAAACCCGCCGCGAGATTGATCGACGTGGTGGTCTTTCCCGTGCCGCCTTTGTGGTTGAACACCGCAATACGCTTGGGCGTTGCGCGAACGAGTCCGACTTCGCTACGACGCTGCTCGCCGCGCTCGCGACACGCGGTCGTGCAGAAGTACTGGCGACGTCCGTCGCCCACACTCATCTGATATGGAAACTCGATCTCGAACGTAGCGCCACAGGTGTCACAGGCGTGAACGCCATCCTCCCCGAGGAGCAACTTCTGCTGGCAGGACGTCGAGCATATGTAGATGTACTGCCCGTTCTCCTCACGAACCTGATAGCGAAAGCGCGCCTCGAAGGTCTTTTCGCACACATGACAAGTCGACTGCATCACCACTCCCTCGAGTTATCGAAGTACTTCCTGAAGTGGTTCAACCAGAACGCCATGAAGCGGTCAAAAAACCGGACGGCAAATCTATGGCTACACGTCGAGCTCGACGGCCTCGGCCCGAGGCGCCTGCTCCATGATGAACTGGTAGCGAGGCGCAGGGTCCTTGCCCATGAGCTCGCTGAAGACTCGGTCCGCCTCGAGCTCCCCGTCGATCACGACCCGCAAGGCCCGTCGCCGGGACTTGTCGAGCGTGGTCTCTCGAAGCTCTTCAGCGGTCATTTCACCGAGGCCTTTGAACCGGCTGATCTCTACTTTCGCGTTGCTTGGTGCGTCGGCGATGATGCGATCGCGCTCTTCGTCGTCGAGCGCCCAATACACCTGCTTGCCAATGTCGAGTCGATAGAGGGGCGGTTGCGCCAAGAACACGTGCCCCGCCTTCACCAGCCCTGGCAGCATGCGAAAGAAGAAGGTGAGCAGCAGCGTCGCAATGTGATGACCATCGCTGTCCGCATCCATCAGCAAGAACACGCGGCCATAACGCAACTTCGAAATGTCGAAATCTTTGCCGATTCCGCAACCGAGCGCGCTCACGATGTCCTGAAGCTCGCGGTTGCCTGCGATTTGCGCCTGTGTCGCGCGCTCCGCGTTCAACACTTTGCCCCGCAGCGGAAGAATCGCCTGCGTCCTGCGGTCGCGTCCCTGTTTTGCGTTGCCGCCGGCGCTGTCGCCCTCGACGAGGAACAGCTCGCTTTCGTCGGGGTTGGTGCTCGAACAGTCCGCGAGCTTGCCGGGAAGGTTCAATCGATGGCTTATCGCCGTCTTGCGAGATACCTGCTGGCTTGCCGCCCGGCTGGCCGCCCGCGCGCGCGAAGAGATAATCACCCGCGCGATAATCGACTCCGCCGAAGTCTTGTTGTTGAGCAGCCACTGCTCGAACGCCGTGCGCACCGAGGTCTCGATCTGCGCAGTAATCTCGGGATTGTTGAGCCGATCTTTGGTTTGCCCTTGGAACTGCGGTTCCTCCACGTATACGCTCACCAGGGCGACTAGCCCTTCACGAATGTCATCCGCGGTGATCTTCACACCCTTGGGCGTGAGCTTTTGCGTCTCCATGTGGTTGCGAATGGCCTTCGAGAGCCCCTGCTTGAACCCGTTCTCGTGCGTGCCGCCCGAGCCTGTCGGAATGCCGTTGGCGTATGACCGAATCATCTCGTCCGTCGCTTCAGTCCAACGCAGGGCCACTTCAACCCGCGGGTCCTCCTCGCTCTCCGCCGTGAACGCTTCGCTGTGCACCGACGGCTTGCCACGCTCGGTGACCAGCTTCTCGAGAAAGTCGACGATCCCTCCGGGGTGCTCGAACTCCTGACGCTCTTTCGTCTTCTCGTCGATAAACACGATCTTGAGACCGCGGTGAAGATAGGCCTTGGCCTCCAAGCGCTCGGCTACGCGATTCGAATCGAAGGTGGCGCGCTTGCCAAAGATGTCCGTGTCGGGCTCGAAGTGAATCGATGTCCCGCGCTTGCTGGTCTTAGCGCCCCGCTTGAGCTTCGACGTCGGCTTTCCACGCTTGAAGCTTTGCGAGTAGGTCTTGCCCCCACGCCACACGGTCGCGATCAGCTCGGAGGACAGTGCATTGACCACCGACGCACCCACGCCATGAAGGCCGCCCGCCACTTGATAACTAGTCCCTTCGAACTTGCCGCCCGCGTGAAGGGTCGTGAGGATCAGCTCGAGCGCCGACTTTTTGAACTTGGGATGAGTATCAACGGGAATGCCGCGACCATTGTCCGTGATCGTCGCACCCCGGTGGTCCGCGTCCAGCGCCACCTCGATGCGCGACGCGTGCCCGTTGATCGCTTCGTCGACCGCGTTGTCGAGGATCTCCCACAGCAAGTGATGGTAGCCGTGGGCGTCGGTCCCTCCGATGTACATCGCGGGCCGCTTGCGAACCGGCTCCAAGCCTTCGAGAACATCGATGTCTTTGGCGGTGTACGCCACTAGTCCTCCGGAAAGATGGGAATCTCGGGTTCTTGGTAGACTTCGCCTTCGATGGCGCCACGCGTGAAGAGCTGAAAGCCCTTCCCGCCCCTCGACACAATCTCATACTTGCGAAGCGTGATTCGGTAGTCGCTCCCGCCCTCGCGTTTGGCAATCAAGACATCGTCGTCATACGACAGCACGCGCGCGGCCAGGACTTCGTCGTCCTTCTGCAGCTTGATCAACATCACCCCGCGCCCCGCACCAGCCAGCAACGACACATCCTCCGCCTCACAAACCAGTGCCCGGCGCTGCTTCGTCACGCAGGCGACGCAGTCCTCCTCGAACACCGGCGCCACGTAGACCACCTCGTCGCCCTGTTTTGGCCGGGTGAACTTGCGGCCCGAACGTGTCGAGGGCTCCCGATGACCGCGCAGTGAGAAGCGCAACGCGAGCCCGCCTCGCGTCACGGCGATGGCATACGGAGGCTCCGGCTCGTCGGACTCCTCGTCCGCAAACGGCACCTCCATGAAGCGAGGGTCGAACCCCATGGCCCCGACGATGCGCTCCCCGTCGGCCATCTTGAACATCGTCTGAAGCGGCGTCCCGTGACCGGTCGTCGCCGCAATGTCGACGATTCGGCTCACGTAGCAGACCCCGTGACTGCTGAAGAACGCCACGGTGCTCTTGGTCGACCCAGCCAGGACGGCCAGCACGCGGTCGCCCTTTCGCACCCGAGTGGAAGCCACGTCCTTCACCCGCTGCTGCCGCTTGACCCATCCTTGCTCCGTGACGACGACCATGGCGTCCTCGTCGACGATGAAGGCCTCGGCGTCGAACTCCGGTTCGTCCAGCTTG
>JAFDAJ010000430.1 GCA_019313915.1 Deltaproteobacteria bacterium | reverse complement strand
CCGTAGAAGATGCTGTACTGGCCGAGCAGATGGTCGGTACGATTCGGGCCTGACCGCCAGCGAACGCCAGTGGTTGCCTCGATCTTGCGAGACAGATGCTCCGGCGTGAGCAGCCTGGAGGTGCCAAAGGTGGAAAGCTCGGTCTCCATCTCGCTGGTGAGCGGACTCGCGTTCTTGGCCCGGAAGTAGGGGCTCAAGACGATCTCGCGCGCCAACACCTTGAAGTTGTGCTGGCTGTCGATGAACCGTCGCTGAATCGTTCGCAGAACTTGTTGCTGCACGTTGTACGCGCGCTCGAGAGCCGGGTCGACGTCGGGATCAATCTCCGGATCGATTTCGGGAAGCGGGGGAGGAGGAGGAGGGGGAGGCGTCGCGCCGCCGCCGCCCATGCCGCCCGCGCCGCCCGCGCCGCCGCCAACGCCACCAGTACCGCCCATGCCACCGACGCCACCGGCACCAGCCATACCGCCCATGCCGCCCATGCCGCCGACGCCACCGTCAGGGTCCATCATGGGATCGGGATCCACGATCGGATCCGGCTCCTGCATCGCATCGTCGGCCATATCCGGCGTCATCGGCGCCGTGATGTCCAGGATCTTCTGGCCGGTTAGCCCTTGGAACACCGTCTTCACGGTGGCTTGGGCAAATCTCGGATTCTGGGCCATCCGCTGCGCGAACCATTGCAACGCGCGCTTTCGGCTGCCGTCAGGCAGCGCTTCGCCGTTGAAACCAGGAGGCAGAATGTAGTCAGGCCCAAACCATTCACCCTCGCCGCTGTACTCGCCGCTTTCGTTCCAGTTCATGTAGAGCCCGGCGACGGGATCCATGGTCGTGTGACAAACCGTGCAACCCGGGTTGTTGAGCGTCGGGTTCTCACCAAAGTCGTCGCTTGCGTCGACCGGACGGCTGCCAAACTGATTGATGTCGATGTCGAGGAAGAACCAGTAGGTCATCCGCGACCGGTGTCGGTTGATGTTCGTGTCGCTCGTCGGAAAACGATTGAGGAACATCGCCGATGTCAGAAGACCCGCGTGAGGGATGCCCGGGATTTGAACCTCTCGGAAGCTCTCGGGGTTTTCTCCGATGCCGAGTGGGACGTCGGGGAGACCGATTAGCGACAGCTGCGAATAGCCGTTCGCCATCGTGTAGTTCGCCGTTAGGATCTCGGTAAAGGGACGCTCTTTAGCAATCACGTGCGCGATGAGCTCGAGCGGCCCGCGCGCGATCGAGTCGTTGGTAAGCTGTGCTCTGCCCTCGTCGTCCGGGTACTTCCTCTCGAACCAACGGAGGTTCGGGTACACGTCCTCATCGAGAAGCTCGATCGCGTTTTCTCGGCCGAGGTATTTGTCGGTCAGAAAGTGATCGTTGTAGAGCTCGATCATGCGGTCGTAGAACCGCGGGTCGCGCATCATCTCTGCAAGAGAGGCTTCGAACTTGCCGCTCGGTCGGAAGCTTGCCCGTGAGCTCGAGGCTCGCCTTACGCAGTGTCTCGGTCCAAGTCAGCAGCTCGAGCTGTCCCTCGTACGGGTTCGCAAACCCCTCGGACTGGGGACAGGCATTTATGTCTTGGGTTGAGCAACCCCCGAAAAGCGTGGGGTCCTCCTTGCAGCCGGACACGGTGAGTGCCGACCCAAGCAGCAGGAGGACGAATCCAGCCTTCAGGTTGCCGTTGATGCACCAGTGACTCATCTGCACAACCCACAGGCTAACACGCGAAAAAGCACCCTGCAGGACTAAAGCAGCAGTGTGTTACAAGCCCATACAGCCAATTAATTAGCCCTTAGAGGCGTAATTTTTCGTAATCAAGCTTGCGTGATTTTTCTAGTCTGCGAGAATCAGACAAGAAAGCAGGGGTGAATTTTTCCTTTGGAACAGTTCAATTGGATGACTCATGCCTGAAGCTTAAGCGGAATTTTTTATTGGGAGTGACGGGGAAAATGTCTTACACACGGATGAATTTGGCGCGATTCATGGTTCTTGCGACCTTTGGTTCAGTGCTCGCTGCATGCGGAGACGGCGCGCCCGCGGAGCCACGCCTCCGGAATCTGGTCTATTGCGAGAACCCTAATGTGGCCGCACCGTCCTGCGCGCGGAGTGGGTACTCGATGGCGGACGATTCAGCGCTCCGCACGAAGCTCGAGGGCTGCGCCGTTGCCGGGTGTCACGGGACCGGAGGAACCGCGGTCACCACGTGGACACTGGATTTGTCTGGGTCGTCGGTCCAAAGCGCGCTTACTCCGCTTGCGACAGCCATCGGTGTGAGTGGAGACTACCTCGTTGACGAGTTCGACGCGGATTGCAGCTACATGCTCACGAAGGTTACCGATCAGTGGGCAGGCGGCAGCCGGATGCCGCTCACGCCGCCTCATTGGA
>JAFDAJ010000173.1 GCA_019313915.1 Deltaproteobacteria bacterium | reverse complement strand
GGCTACGCGCGGACGAGGTTGGTGGATGCTTCTTGGAGCACTGCCAGCCGGTATGCGATGTCGCCGGTGATCTGGCCCGGGGCGCTGGCTACTGCATTCACGCGCTTTAGGAGCCAGCCCAGGCGTCGCTCCAGGTCTTCGCGGGTGAGCTCCAGCTTCTTCTGAGCTGGGGCCAGCTTCTCCCGGCGGGCGTCGAGGTAGTCAGGGTCGCCGCCGGCGCGCCGGTCGCGCTCGTGCCTCGTCAGCAGCGTGGCGGAGTGAACCTCTCGAAGTGGGGAGGTGCTGGAGACGATCGCGGGGAACGGCGTCGGGCTGTTGATGTCGACCACATGGGTGAAATGCTGGGCCCAGCAGTGGTCTTCACCGCGGCTCGTGTCGCTGACGCCGACGATCTCGACATCAGGGTCGCCCACGCGGGCGCAGAGCTCCCGCAGACGCTTGATTTTGGCTTCGCCGCTGTTGATGTGGTCGAGCGTCGAAAAGTGAACATGGTCGACGCCGAGTGCTTCGCCGGCGACCTCGACTGTCGGCTTGGGCGAGGCGCTGGTGAGCACCACTTCCACTTGGGGCCACTGCCCGCGAACCCACGCGAGGTCAGCACGGTCGATCACCTGATCCGGTGCGTGTCGACGCCAGATGTGTTGGGCAAGCTCACGCAACACGTCTTCTGAGGTCGTTTGCAAGTGTCGGAGGAGGGTGAGTTGCGGAACACGTTGGGCGGCGCGAACCGGGTCTCCCACGAAGTGCCGGAAACCACGCCGCCGAAGCCAATCGAGGCGCGCGGCGGCTTTGCCCCACACCCCGTAGTACATGCCGGGGTACGCCCAGATCTTCAAGCTTCGACCAAGGTACTGCGCTGTCTTGCGGGGGTGGTCCCAGTCGAAAAGGAACTTCCCGCTTTGCTGCCGGTTTTCGATGCGCTTGAAGTGATCGCGCCCGTAACCTTGATAAGCACAGAGCTCCCAGCCGAGGTCCTGACCAAGATCGCGGCCGAGGTGAATCGTCCGGTCGAGATCGAGCACCAAGTATCGGGTCTTGGGAGTCAGAACGCGCGAGCACAGCTCGCGAAACGAGGCGACCTCCCCGTGATGAACCAAGCGGTCCACCAGGCGGTTAGGAGAACTCGTCGCTGTAGCTCGGGCTGCCACAACATCAATCTAGGGCGGATACGTCTGCGCGTTTGTAAAACTTAGGTCAAAGCTACAGGCAGGCCGTCAGCCCATCGAGATGCGGCGGAAGGCAAAGCTGCGTGAGCGGACCTCCGGAGGGATGGTGAAAAGAGGCCGTTCGGGAGCTGAACCAGGATTCTGGCTTTGCTCACCGTTCTTGGAGTAGTTGATCGATCTGAACCGACCAGTGATGGACATCGCCGGGCCATCGGGCGGTCAGGAGATTCCTGTCGCGCACGACGAAGCCGCGCTGAATGGCATCCATGTTGTCGCGCTTCGTGCCGCCCGGGCCGCGATCGAAATCCTCATCCGCGGCAAGGGCAGCACGCACTTCGTCCTCGGTCGTGATCTCAGGGTACGTGCGATAGTAGTCGCCCATCCACAGCCGAGTGAGGTTGTAGCCGGCCATTTCCAGCCGATTGACGAGAGACGTCACCTTGCGGCCGTGAATCACGGAACGGCCTTCCGCACCTTTGGCGCGCGCGAGAATCAACACACCGTGACAAATCGCGCCAACCGGCTTGTCTGCGCTCATGAAGTCCGCGGCAATCCGTTGAAGCACCTCTGATTCGAGATAGGGCTTCACGCATTTGTCGTGACCTCCCGGCAAGACGAGCGCGTCGAATGCGCCTCGGGCCGCTTCGTCATAGGTAACGGGATTTTGAAATGCATCGCTCGCGAGCATCTCGGCATGAGCGGCGCGGCCATTGGCATCGGCCCGTAGGACGGACTTGAGCAGGCCCAGACCCTTGCCCGTCACCATGATCGGATCGGCGCTTGCGGGCTTTCCGTCCGGCGTTGCGAAGACGACCTCGTGCCCGCGCTCGAACAGGACCTTCCAGGGAACGGCAGCCTCGGTCGGATCAAATCCTCTCGCTGGCAGCGGGATCAGAACTCTGCTCATCCCGGCAGCCTTGCCCCTATTGACGCGCAGGGTCCAGAACTTTTCGCGGGAGCTCGTGGATGACTGGGAGCCACTCGAGGCCGAAGACACGCCTTTTTTCGGGAGCCAAGACCGTTGGCGGTACCATGCCGGCTGCCGAGGAGCTCTCCGCCAAGACCTCGCACTTCCGTGCGAGAGAGGCCGCCGAATAAGCCTTCGGCGCGTGAGGTCTCCAAAGAGAGATTAGTTGTTCTCGATACCTGTTGTAGGGGAGGTTGATATGGTTCGTAACTTGATGATGATTGTGGGTCTGTCTCTCGCGGTTGCAGCGTTCGGCTGTAGCGACGACGAGGGGAGCAACGGCGGCTCGGGCGGTTCGGCCGGCAGCGGCGGCACGGCTGGCAGCGGCGGCACGGGCGGAGGCGGCGGCACGACGCCGGTGGATGCCTGCCTCGGCGCTACGGACCTGACAAAGGTTTGCGAGCCTGATTTTGGGGACGAGGTTTCACGGTGCGCGACCGCAGCATTGGGACAAGGCGCAGCTACTTCGACGTGCCTTCAGGAGGACCCGCCCGCTCTGAGCCCGGACTGCGCAGATTGCTTCGGCAATGTGACCCAGTGCGTGTTCGATAACTGCGTCGAGGCGAGTCTTCAGGGGCCGTGCGCTCCGCCCAACCTGCCAGACAGCGTAGATTGTCTCGCTTGTCGCGACGGCTCCGGTTGCGACGCGGCGCAGGTCGTCTGCGCGGGCGATCTCGCCAGCGCGTGCCCATAAACTCGATGCTCAATTCGTCGCTCAACGCGTAGCGACGAGCAACACGAGGAACCGGCGCTGGTCATTGGCCAGCGCCGGTTTTCTTCGTTGCGCTTAGCATCAGGACAGCGTTCCGAACCAACCGCGCCGTTCGAACCATTTGGCCACCTCCAGAACAGGCGAAATGGTGAGGGAGGCGCCGATGGCAATTAGCCAATCGTTCCGTGACAGCGCGTAGGTGCCGAACGGCTCGTGCAGGGGTGGAAAGGCCACGATGAATATCAACAGCCCCAGCTCCCAAAAGATGGCGAGGTTCAGCCACTTGTTGGCAAACGGCCGATGCAAGACGGACTGGCGGTCGGAGCGGAAGTTGTAGGCCTTGAAGAACTGGATCAACACTAGGGATACAAAAGTCATCGTCATGGCCTCAGCCACGCCGCGGCCCGACCGTAGGGCCCACGTGAAGAGGCCGAGATTCACTGCTGTGGACCACAGCCCTCCGATAGTCATCAGGATCACGACGGGGCGAGTGAATATCCCGGTGCGCGCGTTGCGCGGCGATCGCTGCATCAGGTCGTCCTCGGGGGGGTCGACCGCCAGTGCCAGCGCCGGCAGGCCGTCGGTGGCCAGGTTGACGTAGAGGATCTGCACGGCCGTCAAGGGGAGCGGCAGACCCGCGATCGTGGCGCCGGCCATGAGACCGATCTCACCGATGTTCGAGGAGAGCAGGTACATCAGGTACTTCTTGATGTTCTCGAAGATCCCGCGCCCTTCTTCCACCGCCGCAACAATTGATGCGAAATTGTCGTCGGTCAGGGTCATCGCGGCGGCTTCTTTGCTCACGTCGGTGCCGGTGATCCCCATGGCGATGCCGATGTCCGCTTTCTTGAGAGCCGGTGCGTCGTTCACGCCGTCGCCTGTCATCGCTGCGACGTGGCCCCGCTTTTGCAGGGCCGTGACCACCCGAAGCTTGTGAGCCGGAGAGACGCGGGAATAGACTTCGATGGTTTCGACGTCGCGCTCGAGCTCCTCGTCGCTCATGTCTTCGAGCTCTGGGCCGGTCACCGCGCGCCCAGCCTTGAACAAACCAAGCTCACGCGCCACGGCCTGAGCCGTGAGTGGATGGTCGCCCGTGATGATCACGACTGCGATGCCGGCTTGCGCGCATCGTTCGATGGCGGCTTTGGCCTCGGGACGTGGTGGATCGCTCATGCCCAGCAAGCCGAGGAAGGTCATATCGCGCTCCGCGTCTCCGAGCGTGGCGTCGGTTTTGGTGGCCACAGCGAGCACGCGGAGAGCCTCGCCAGCCATTTGTTGGACCGTTTCCAGAATCGCGTCTCGGCCAGCATCGCTCAGCCCGACTTCGCCTTGCCCCGTCAATTGCCGAGAGCACGAATCGAGGATGGTCTCCGGCGCGCCCTTGGCGTACGCGACCTGACCACTTGCGGTGGAATGCAAGGTCGTCATCCGTTTGGTTTCAGACGTGAAGGGGATCTCGCCAATGCGGGGGAACTGGAGATCGAGCTCGTCCTTCTGCAGTCCGGCTTTCGCTGCTGCGACGATCATTGCGCCTTCGGTGGGGTCTCCCTTGATGTGCCAAGCGCCTTGCGCGTCGTCGCGGACGAGATGTGCATCGGAAACTAGCGCGGCGGCCCGTAGCAACTCCGTCTCCTGTGCAGAGGGGTCGACAGTAGAGCCCTCCAGTGAGAACTCGCCCTCGGGCTCGTAGCCGCTGCCGGAGACCGCGAGCGACCTTTCCGGCGTGTACAGCTTGCGGACGGTCATCTCGTCTTTGGTCAGCGTGCCGGTCTTGTCCGAGCAGATGACCGATGTGCTGCCCAGGGTTTCGACGGCGGGCAGGCGGCGCACGAGGGCGTTTCGCTTCGCCATGCGTTGCACGCCCATCGCCAACGAAATGGTGACGACCGCCGGCAGGGCCTCCGGCACGACTGCGACTGCCAGGGCGATCCCGAAGATCAGCATCTCCAACAATGGTTGGCCGCGGAGCATGCCGGCGCCGACAATCGCCGCCACGACGACAACTGCTGCTAGGGCCAGGACACGACCCACCTTATCGAGATTACGTTGCAGCGGCGTCTTGCCGGATTCGACGGATTGCAGCATCTGGGCAATTCGACCGAACTGGGTATCCATGCCGGTGCCGACGACGACGGCACGGCCCCGGCCATACGTGGCGACGGTTCCACCAAAAACCATGTTGCTGCGGTCGCCGAGGGGCAGGTCCTCGCCACCAAGCGGCTCGGTGTTCTTGTCCACGGGTACGGATTCGCCCGTGAGCGCCGCTTCGTCCAGTTGCAGGTTGATCGACTCTACCAACCGCGCGTCGGCCGCGACTTTGTCGCCCGCGTGCAACAGCATGACGTCGCCTGGCACGAGCTCGCGCGCTGGAATCTCAACCTCCTGACCTTCGCGGATCACTGTGACGGTGGGTGCGGCCATTCGCTTCAGCGCTTCGATCGCGCGTTCCGCTCGGTACTCCTGCACGAAGCCCAGCAGCACGGCAAACATCACGATCACGGCGATGGCGATGGCCTCGACGCCGTGTCCGACAAAGGCGGAGATCGCCAGCAGGATGATGATCAGGACATCCTTGAACTGCCCGAACAGAATGGCCCACGGCGAGACCCGATCAGCGGCCTCCAGCTCGTTCGGACCATAGCGCGCTAGCCGGTGCTCAACTTCGGCTTCCGCCAGGCCCTGAGGGGTCGAGGACAGATCCGACAAGACGACGTCAACGGGCAGCGTGTGCCATGCAGGCGAGCTCGCGTTCGATCGTGCCTCGTTCACTGTCTCATCTCTCGTCGGCAACGGGATAGTCTACGATCCTCCTCAGCAGTCCGGCCAGCAGACCTGGCGATAGCACTGCCATGCGCCAGAGGCGCAGCCCGTTGGCAGGGGGTTTCCCTCGCAGTCGGCGGCCTTGGAGCAGCCGTAGCTCGCGCAGTCGTCCGGGCAAGCGTCGGGGCTCTCGCCACCTCGTGGATCGCAGACACCGTCCCCGCACGGGCCAGAACCGTCCTCGCATACCCGATCGCAGGCGCTGGTTGCTCCATCGCAGCTCCAATGGCCATCGCCGGGGCACGCGGTGCCCACCGCCGCGTCCCAAGCGACTTCGAAGCAATCCATGACGCCGAAGGTGCACCCTCCAGCAACGCAGTCGCCTGGACAGCTGAGGCCGCTCTCGCCATCGACCGGATCGCAGATGTCATCCCCGCAGGCCCCACCGCATTCGGCGTTGCAAACGAGGACCCCGCCCAGGCAGTTCCAATGCCCATCGCAGCCAAGTGCCCATCCTCGGTGCAGGCAGTCGCCTCCGGAG
>JAFDAJ010000046.1 GCA_019313915.1 Deltaproteobacteria bacterium | reverse complement strand
GAAGTACGTCTGCCACGATTCGTGCTTCCTTGGGAGAGATTGACCCATGAAGAGCTTCGAAAACAAAGTGGCCGCGATTACGGGCGCGGGCTCCGGCATTGGTCGGGAGCTTGCGATCGAGCTCGGGCGCCGAAAGTGTCACCTGGCGCTGTCCGACGTGAATGAAGACGGCTTGCAAGAGACCGTCGAGCAGACGCGCTCGCTAGGCATCCGCACGACGTCTCAGAGAGTCGACGTGGCGGAACGCGAAGCGGTGTACGCATGGGCGAACCAGGTGGTGACCGATCACGGCAAGGTCAATCTGATCTTCAACAACGCTGGCGTTGCGCTCGCCAGCACGGTCGAAGGCATGAGCTACGGAGACTTCGAGTGGTTGATGGACGTCAATTTCTGGGGCGTAGTCTACGGCACGAAGGCCTTCCTCCCCCATCTCAAGGCGTCGGGCGAGGGGCATGTCGTCAACATCTCGAGCATATTTGGCCTTGCCGGCATCCCGAGCCAGAGCGCCTACAACTCTGCCAAATTCGCTGTGCGCGGTTTCACCGAGTCGCTGCGCCAGGAACTCGACATGATGAAGGCTGGCGTGAGCGCAACGAGCGTTCACCCCGGCGGCATCAAGACCGCAATTGCCCGCTCGTCCCGCATCGACAGCAGCATCCGTGACCTCGGGGTCGACGATGTAAACACCGGAGAGAAGTTCGAGAAGGCCTTCATCACGGGCGCCGACAAGGCGGCACGCGTCATCCTCGACGGAGTCCGACGCAACGACCGGAGGATCCTCATTGGACCCGATGCCCGCGTGTTCGATTGGATGGTGCGCCTTTTCCCCTCCAGCTACCAGCGCATCGCCGTAGGGTATTCGAGGTTCACCGCGAAATAGGTCCGTCGGTGCACCTATGAAACTCAAGTACATCCCCAACATGATCTGCATCGCGCGCATCATCTTGGTTGCGCCGATTGTGTGGAGCTTGTTGGAGGAACGCTACGGGCTTGCCTTGAGCTTAATCGTGATCGCCGGGCTCTCGGATGCCCTGGACGGCTACCTGGCGAGGCGGTTCGACTGGCGCACGCGACTCGGCGGCCTGCTCGATCCCGCAGCAGACAAATTCCTGATGTTCGCCGCGTTCGTCACTCTCGCCTGGATAGGCTTGGTTCCAGTCTGGTTCTCGGCGATCGTCGTGGGGCGGGACATCATCATCATCAGCGGGACGATCTTCTACCATCTAACCGTCGCCCCCATCCACGGCGAGCCCACTGGCGCAAGCAAGCTCAACACCGTCTTCCAGATCCTGTTCGTGTTGCTAACCATCAGCCACGCCTGGCTGGGCCAGCCCCCCATGCTCGCCCTACAACTACTAGGCGCGGCAATCCTAGCGACGATCGGAATCAGCACCGTCCAATACGTAACAACCGGATTCAGCCGAGCGCGTAAAGCAAAGCGCCCGGACTGACACTGGCACGGTCACTGCCACGGACACTAACGCTGGCACTGACGCTGGCACTGGCACTGGCACTGTCTAAGTCGGCGGCGGCGGGAGCTTGGTGCCGGGCGTCTTCCCCTCCATGCGGTGGGAGACGAAGGCATCCAGCGTGGCGTGTTGCAGGTACGGGTTCTCTTTGAGCTCTTCATCGAGAGTCGACACCGTCACCGGGCCGTAGTTGTGGCCGGGGTACATGCGCGTCTCGCTGGGGAGTGACTCGGTGAGGCTCTTGAGCGTTTGGTACATAACCTCGGGGTCGCCGCCGATGAAGTCGCACCGGCCGCAACCTTGGATGAAGAGCGTGTCGCCTGTCACGACGGCGCCGCGCATGCGGTAGGTGGTCGAACCCGGCGTGTGCCCCGGGGTGTGAACCATCGTGAGCTCGAGGTGGTCACCGATGCGGACGACATCGCCAGGGCTTTGACGCTCCAGATTTTCGCAGCGGAAGCCCGAGAAGTCGATCTCTTCACCGAGCATGTGCACCGGCACGTCCCGCTTCTCGAGTATCGCATCGACCCGGTTCACGTGGTCGAAGTGACTGTGGGTGCAGAGGATGTTGGTGATCTCGACGTCGAGGCGCTTGGCTTCGTCCAAGATGAAGTCCGCATCCCAAGCGGGATCGACGACTGCGCACTTCCGGGTGGCCTTATCGCCCAAGAAGTAGATGAAATTATCCCATGGCCCAAGCTCGAACTGGTGAACGAAGATCTCGGATTCCGCGGCCACCTCAGAGCTCCACGACGCTGCGGATTGACTTGCCCTCGTGCATCAAATCGAAAGCGGTGTTGATCTCTTCGAGCGGCATCTTGTGTGTGATCAAATCGTCGATGTTGATCTTACCCTCCATATACCAGTCGACGATCTTCGGCACATCGGTACGCCCCTTGGCTCCGCCAAACGCCGTGCCGCGCCAAACGCGACCGGTGACGAGCTGGAATGGGCGCGTCGCGATCTCCTGGCCGGCTCCCGCCACGCCAATGATCACGCTCTCGCCCCATCCTTTGTGGCAGCACTCTAACGCTTGGCGCATCAACTCGACGTTGCCGATGCACTCGAATGTGTAGTCCGCGCCGCCGCCGGTCAGCTCGACGAGATAGGCGACCAAGTCCCCCCGAACCTCTTTGGGATTGACGAAATGAGTCATCCCGAATTTTTCCGCGAGTTTGCGTCGTGCCGGATTGATGTCGACGCCAATGATCTTGTCGGCGCCTACCATGCGGGCCCCTTGCACTACGTTGAGGCCGATGCCGCCAAGCCCGAAAACGACGACGTTCGCGCCTGCCTCCACCTTGGCCGTGTTGATGACAGCGCCTATCCCCGTCGTGACGCCGCACCCGATGTAGCAAACCTTATCGAATGGCGCGTCCTCGCGGATCTTCGCGATGGCGATCTCGGGTACCACGGTGTACTGGGCGAAAGTCGACGTGCCCATGTAGTGAAAGAGCGTTTCGTTCCCGAGCGAGAAGCGACTGCTCTCATCCGGCATCAACCCACGCCCCTGCGTCGAACGCACAGCCTGGCAAAGATTGGTCTTCCCCGACGTGCAGTATTCGCAGTTGCGGCATTCAGGAACGTACAGCGGAATCACGTGATCCCCGGGCTTGAGCGACGTCACGTCCGGGCCAACCTCGGCCACAATCCCAGCCCCCTCATGCCCGAGCACCGATGGAAAGATCCCTTCCGGGTCTGCGCCGGATAGCGTGTACGCGTCGGTATGACAGATGCCCGTGGCCTTGATCTCGATCAGCACCTCGCCCGCCCGGGGTCCCTCGAGCTGTACTGTCTCGATGGACAGCGGTTTACCCGCTTCGTGTGCAACTGCCGCGCGAACTTCCATGATGTCCCTCCGTGAACGAACGTAGGTACGCCTGCAGGAACCGGATTTCAATAGGAAACGCCGAGGTGGCGATTGGCGCGACCAGGGGAGCGGCGCTACGTTGAGGACGTGTATCGGCTCATCCCAGGCATCGCGGTTCTGCTTGCGTATGCAATTGCGCCCGGCGCCGGTGAGCTTACCGAGAACGTCGCTCACTTCGTGCTCGACGGGCACGCGGCACATGGGCAGCACGAAGCCGAAGAAGCGCCGAGCCGAGACGCGCATGGCTGCTCGGGCCCCTTTCAAACCTGTCCTTGCCACGGAACGACTGCGTTTGTCGCAGACAGCGGGCCGATCGAGATTGGTGTCGCTGAGTACGAAGTCGAAACGCTTCAGTGGTTCGTCGCCAGCCTCGAAGCGGATGGCGTTCTGACTGGCGTTTTCCGTCCGCCAATCGCCTAGCTCTGTCGTTCTAGGGACTGGTGCGCCTCGAGATCGCTGAACACGACGTTCAGCAGCATCCGAGCGCGCGTGACCGAACCTTCAACACCGAGAGTCGCCCCGAGGGGCGGGGCAAAGGAGAGACAAATGAATTTCGCAGCCTGGCTGCGCGCGAGCATCACAATCCTCGCGCTTCAACTGGCGTCCGCAGACGCACTGGCCGATGAGGGCCCTAATGCAACCCCGGTGTCGCTAGGGGCGATGCTCGCTCATGCGGACGAGCACGCGCCACGAATGCTCGTGGCTCGCGCCGAGCTCGAACTGGGGCAAGCGGCCGTGGACGGTGCATCAGTCGTGCTGCCACGCAACTTGAGGGCGGGGGCTGCAGCCGGGCCGCGAATCGCCGAAGGTCAACGCGGCGTCGATTTCACCGTCTGGTTGGCGCAGCCCATCGAGATCGCGGGTGAGCGGAAGCAACGCCGTCAGACAGCCGCGAAGTTCCAGGATCTGACCGCAAAAGAGCTCCAGGAAACGCAGTGGCTAGTGCATCGTGAAGTCCACGCGGCGTTCCACACAGCACTCGTTGCGCGCGAACGTTGGCTCGTCGTGAAGAAGCTCCTGGTCTCGACCGAAGAGCTGCTGTCCGTGGCGGAGCGGCGACTTCAAGCCGGCGACATCTCGCCACTGCAGGTTCGGCTTGCGGAGGCTGAGCTCGCGCAGGCGCAGCAGAAATCCCTGACGGCCGAGCGCGGATATCGATCGGCTCAGCTAGTCCTCTCCGAGGTCTCGGGTTGGCCACCGACCCCCCTGCCGGAACCTGTGGGCGCCCTCGACGAACCGTTGCGGGCACCGCCCCTCCAAGAGCTCTTGCAGTTGGCCTCGCGACAACATCCAGGCATCGCAGCGCGGGCAAGCGCCGTCGAAGAAGCAGAGGCCCGCATGCAGCTAGAGAACCGCGAGGCTTGGCCGGAGCCGTCGCTCGGAGTCACCTACACGCGCGAGTCGTTGCCTATCTCCGGCCTCCACGAGCACATCATTCAAGGGACGATCGCATTGCCTATTCCGTCGTCCCAGCGCAATCAGGCGGGGCGCTCGCGTGCACGAGCCGCGCTCGGCGTGCGGCGAGCCGAACAGCAAGCGTTTGTTCAGGCTCTTCGGGCGCGCCTCACCCGGGCCGCCATGTCCGTCGATGCCGACGCGAATCGCATCGCGGCCTACGGCACCGAAATCCTACCCGCGTTCGAAGGCAACCTCTCGCTATTACGCCGCGCCTTCGAGCTTGGCGAAGTCGACCTGCTGCAGGTACTGGTCGCGCGGGAACGCTTACTGAGGATGCAACAAGACGCTTTGACTGCACACCAAGACTACTACCGCGATGTCGCCGCGCTCGAGGCGGAAGTCGGCACCGAAGTGTGGCCGGATGAACACCATGAACACGCAGGCGACGCTGGAGGGCACGATGACGAATAGCTACGGGTTCTTGCGATGGATGCTTGCACTGTCTCTGCTGACTGGCTGCCCAACCCAACCGCAACCGGACGAACACCACCATGAAGCCGCCCACGACGGCCATGGCGACCACGGCAATGACGACGACCACGACGACCACGGCAGCCAGGAGCCTGGCGGTACGGTCCAGATTTCGAAGATCGGCATCGAGCGCAGTGGCATTCGAACCGAGCCTGTTCGGGCCGAGCGGCTCGTCGGTGGCATCGACGCTCCTGCGGAGGTGCAGCTCAATCCGAACCGCACCGCGCATGTTGCTCCCATGGTCCCGGGACAGATTGATGAGGTTCGTGTTTCTCTGGGCGATTCCGTAGAGGCCAACCAAGTTCTGGCTACGATGCGAAGCGTCGCGCTCGGCGAGGCGCGCTCATCGGTTGCAAACGCCCGCGCTGCTGTCGAAGTTGCCCGTGCAAATTTCGTCAGGCAGGAGGAGCTCAAGCGCGAAGGGATCGGTTCGCAGCGCGCCTACCTCGAAGCCCAAGGCGTGTTGCGCGGCGCCGAATCGGATCTTGCCGCGTCAAACGAACGATTGCACGTGTACGGAGGTCGAAAGGGTTCAGGAAGCACGACGACCATTCGGAGTCCCCTCGAGGGCACCATCATCGAACGGCACGCAACGACCGGCGAGGTGGTCTCAGACGGCAGCTCGCTTTTCATGGTTTCGGACCTGTCGCGGGTGTGGGTCGTGGGCCGAGTCTACGAGCAAGACGTAGCGGCGGCCCGAATCGGAGCTCCGGCGGTGATTTCCCTCCAGGCCTACCCGGGCAAGGTGTGGGAGGGCGAGGTGAGCTACGTGAGCCACACGCTCGACCCGCATACGCGCACGCTGGACGTTCGGGTCGAGCTCGACAACCCCGACGGAACGCTCCGGCCCGGCCTGTTCGGTAGGATCGCGTTGAGTCCGGACGCCGACAGTGCTGCACAGGTCGCGGTCATCCCGCAAAGTGCGGTGCAACGAATCGATGGTCAAACGATGGTGTTCGTCGCAACCGACAAACCCGGCGTCTTTCGCCCCACGTTTGTGACGCTAGGGGCGCGAGCACGGGGCAAGGTGGAAGTTCGGGACGGTCTGGCGGAAGGCGACCAGGTGGTCGTGTCCGGCGCCTTCACTTTGAAATCGGAGTTGTTGGCCGGGCAGATCTCCGAAGGCGAGCACAAGCACTGAGGGGCAACCATGATCGAACGTCTAATCGATTTCTCCATTCGAAACCGGGCACTCGTCATCCTGAGCGTGTTGCTCGTCGGCGCGCTCGGCCTTCGGGCGGCACAGCAATTGCCAATCGATGTCGTCCCAGACGTCACCAACGTGCAGGTGCAGATCCTGACCACCGCTCCCGCGCTCGGGCCGCTCGAAGTAGAGAAGTTCATCACGTTCCCGGTCGAAACCGTGATGAGCGGCCTGCCTCACCTCGAAGAGGTCCGAAGTCTCTCCAAGTTCGGGTTGTCATCGGTCACGATCGTTTTCGAAGAAGGAACCGACATCTATTTCGCGCGGCAACTGGTCGCCGAGCGCCTCGCCCAGGCGCGCCAAGCGGTTCCCGAAGGCTACGGCAACCCGACGATGGGCCCCATTTCGACCGGACTAGGTGAGATCTACCAGTTCACCGTCCAGGGCGACCCAATGTGCCCACTCGGCGAACGCGACGCGGAGGACTGTTACACGCCGATGGATCTGCGGACCGTCTTGGACTGGTACATCGCATACCAACTCCGCTCGGTGCCGGGCGTGGTTGAGGTCAACACGTTCGGGGGAGAGCTGAAGACCTACGAGGTCCAACTCGACCCTGCACGGCTGACGGCGTTCGACATCGCGCTCGGCGACGTGTTCGAGGCGATCGAACGCAACAACGCCAACGCCGGCGGCGCCTATATCCAGCAATCGGGCGAGCAGCTTCTCATTCGAGGAGAAGGTTTGATCGCCAATCTCGATGACATTCGCCGTATCGTGATCGCCAATCGCCACGAGGGGACGCCGATCACGATCAACGAAGTTGCCAAGGTCGTGAATGCCCCAATGGTGCGGCAGGGCGCGGCAACCTATCAAGGCCAGGGCGAAACCGTGATCGGCATTGCAATGATGCTGATGGGCGCCAACGCGCGCGAAGTATCGCGAGACGTGGACGCGAAGCTAGAAGAGATTCGCCCGACGCTTCCCAAGGGCGTGACCGTCGAGGCTTTCTACGACCGCACCGACTTGGTCGATCGAACCATCCGCACCGTCGCGACGAACCTCATCGAAGGAGGCGTCCTCGTGGTGATCGTCCTTCTCCTGCTTCTCGGAAACGTGCGGGGTGGGATCCTGGTGGCGTCGGTGATCCCTTTGTCCATGCTGGGGGCGTTCATTGCCATGCGAGCCGCTGGCCTCTCCGGGAATCTAATGAGCTTGGGCGCCATCGATTTCGGGCTCATCGTAGATGGCTCCGTCGTCATCGTGGAGAACGTGGTCCGGGTACTCAATGACCGGCGGCCGGACGGCCACGCGGTCAGATCCACGGTTCGCGAGGCCGCCGTCGAAGTCGGACGGCCGGTCGCGTTCGCCGTCGCGATCATCATTCTCGTGTATGTTCCCATCCTCTCGCTGCGCGGCGTCGAAGGGAAGATGTTTCAGCCGATGGCGCTGACGGTCGTGTTCGCGTTGGCTGTCTCGCTTGTTCTGGCTCTGACATGGGTGCCTGCGCTTTGCACTTTCGTCTTCAAGAAGGGGGTCGTGGAGCACGAAACCTGGCTTCTTCGTAGGATTCGGGCGTGGTACGCACCACGGCTTGAGCGCTCGCTCGCTCTGCCGAAGAGGACACTCGCGTTGGCGGTCGGGGTCTTCGCGTTGTCCCTCGGAGTGGTGCCGTTTCTCGGCGCGGAGTTCGTCCCGACTCTAGAAGAAGGCGCTATCGCGATGCATGCAATTCGGCTTCCGTCGGTCTCGCTCGAGGAATCGGTGAAGGCCACCACGCGCCTGGAACGTGCCCTCCTCGAACGCTTTCCCGACGAGATTGAAACGATCGTGTCCAAGACCGGACGCCCTGAAGTGGCCACGGATCCGATGGGGGTCGAGCTTTCGGACGTGATTATCATGCTCCACCCCGCCTCCGAGTGGAGCGCCGCAAGCACGAAGGAAGGGCTGATCGAAGCTATTCAACAGACGCTGCGCGACGAGGTCCCCGGCCAGCGATTTTCGTTCTCACAGCCTATTGAGATGCGCATGAACGAGTTGATCAGCGGCGTGCGCTCCGATGTGGCCATCAGCATCTACGGCGAGGACTTGCAGGCTCTGAAGAAGGCCGGGGACGATCTCGTGAAGATCCTCGGCGGGGTGCCGGGAGCGGCGGATGTCAAAGCCGAGCAGTCGGCGGGGCTTCCAGTGCTTCGCGTTCAGATCGACCGTGACGCTATCGCTCGCTACGGCATTGATGCGAGCGATGTTTTGGACGCCGTCGCGACGATGGGAGGGCGTCGAGTTGGAGAGGTCTTCGAAGGGCAGCGCCGATTCGCATTGCAAGTCCGGTATCGTGAGGATGCGCGTTCGAGCATCGAGGCGATTCGACAGATCCCCATCGGGGCTCCGACGGGCGCCCTCATTCCGCTTGGTCAACTCGCAGACTTGAGCGTGGAGGAGGGCCCAGCCCAGATCAGCCGTGATCGCATTCAACGACGACTCACCGTCGAGGCCAACGTTCGGGGGCGCGACCTCGGCGGCTTCGTGTCAGAAGCGCAGACGCGAATCGAAGAGGCGGGCGTGCTGCCGGCAGGCTACTTTCTCGAATGGGGCGGTCAGTTCAAGAACCTTCAAGAGGCGACTGATCGACTCTTCGTTGCCGTTCCAGCCGCCCTACTCTTGATCTTTCTGCTCCTGTACATGGTCTACGGTTCGGCCATACCGGCACTGATCGTCTACCTCAACGTGCCGTTCGCCGCGACAGGGGGCGTCTTCGCACTTCTTGCTCGCGGCATGCCGTTTTCCATCTCGGCAGGCGTTGGGTTCATCGCCCTGTTCGGCATCGCTGTCCTGAATGGCGTCGTTTTGATCTCGTACATCCTGCAGCTTCAGGACGACGGTGCGCCGCTCGACGATGCCGTGAAGAATGGAGCGCTCACGCGTCTCAGACCCGTGCTCATGACAGCATCCGTCGCTGCGTTCGGCTTCGTTCCGATGGCGTTGGCGACGAGTGCCGGAGCTGAAGTGCAACGGCCGCTCGCCACGGTGGTCATCGGCGGCCTGGTCACGTCAACCATGCTTACCTTGTTCGTATTGCCGACGGTGTATAGCTGGTTAGGCAAGAAGGCAGACTAGCACCGCTCGGCTGCTGCGAACCGGCCCTTCATCTTGCCCATCCACATGCTCATCAGCGCGGGCTTAGGCAAGCCGAGCGACCGCAACTCGTCGGCAATGGGATGCGCCCCGAGCTCGAGCTCTGCGCCGCCCATGACAACGCCAAGGTCCTCTGCGCTGGACATGAATGGCGTCTTGTGCAGAGCACCGTCGATGTAACTGTATGTGCAAAGCGCCTGCTCCGGAAAACTGCGCGCTCCGCCGATCGGCAAGCTGATCTTCAATACGTTGTGCCCGTCCTTGTTCCAAATACATCGGGCGCGGTCACCACTGGTGTCAAAGTCGATCTCGTCGACGGTCTTGGGAAATCCCCAAATGGCATGGCCTGCTTCGCACGTGAACGACTGGTTCACCGGAAGATGAATGATGTGTGTGGGAAGAAGCCCCCGCACCATGTCCATCGCCGCTCCGACATAGGGAACACCCTTGCGTTGGCCGCGCTTTCGGACGAAGAACGCAATCGAGACTTCATTGTAGTCCCCGAGGTCGTTGTCGCGGTAGTCGATGCACGCGATGCTGAGCAGTCCTCGACCGGGAAGGACCTCGGCGATCTCGAGCTCTGGACCGGGCAGCAGACCTTGGGCCGCACGCGAGCTGACGAGCCAGGTGGCGGTGGCGGAGCGCGCATCTCGAACGATGCAGGGCATGGTGACGGTGCGCCCTTGAATCAAGTAGTCGCCCGGGCGGGCCTGGTGCAACTCGGCTTCCATTGCCGCGGAGTATATGGAAGGCCCCCGTGCCCCGCCACCCATGCTAGAAGCCTAGCGCTATGAACGACAGTCCAAGGAGAGTTGCCGTCGTGACCGGCGCAAGCCGCGGCGTCGGAAAAGGAATTGCGATCGCCCTCGGCGCCGCGGGCACGACCGTGTACGTAACCGGCCGAAGCAGCAAAGGCGGCAAGGCCCATCCTCTGGGCGGAACAGTCCAAAGCACGGCAGAGGCGGTCACAGAGGCCGGCGGCCAAGGCATTGCAGTCGCGTGCGACCACTCCGATGACGAGCAAGTGCGCAAGTTGTTCGAACGAGTCGCCGACGAGCAGCAACGCCTCGACATCTTGGTGAACAACGCAACTGCGGTCCCGCGAGAGCTCGCGAAGCCTGGCCCTTTTTGGGAGAAATCGCTCGACCTGCTGCGTATCCTCGACGTTGGGCAACGGTCGCACTACGTCGCGAGCTATTTCGCGGCTCCGTTGCTCGTACGCACAGGCGGCGGCCTCGTCGTGTTTACCTCGAGCTACGGCGGGCGTTGCTACATGCACGGCCCAGCCTACGGCGCAGGCAAAGCCGGCGTCGACAAGATGGCGATGGACATGGCCGTCGACCTCCGCGACCACGATGTCGCCGCGATGAGCCTCTGGCTCGGCTTCGTTCGGACCGAGCGCAACGAGCCCATGTTTCAACATCCCGACGCGATGAAGGGACCCTACGGAAAATTCCTCGCCAACGCCGAAAGTCCCGAGTTCATCGGCCGCGTCATCGACGCGCTCCACCGGGACCCGAAGCGCATGGAACGCTCGGGTCGCGTGCTCATCGTTGCAGAGCTCGCCGAGGAGCTCGGAATCTCCGAGGCCGACGGGCGGCAACCGAAGTCGAACCGAAACGTTCTTGCAGCTCCACCCGAGCCCAGCTCGGTCGTCATCCGCTAGGTGACGCGAGAGAACAGGTACAGCATCTCGGTCGCAATCTGCAGGCACCGCTCATCGTAAGCCGCTGCCTCTTTCGGCGTCCCGTCGACGACTTTGGGATCTTCGTACCAAATCGGTGCTCGGAGGGCAGCGCCAAGGACCACCGGACAAGCCTCATCCGCTTCGGAGCACGTCATGATGGCCGCGAAGTCCTCGGTCGGATTGACCGGATCATCGTACGTCTTCGAGAAACATTCGATCACCGGGCCGCCTTCATCGAAGCTCGCTAGGTAACGGGGGTTGTCACCTCCAGATTTGTCGATGACAAACCCCGCCTTCTCCATCGCGGCCACCGCGCGTGGATTGAACGCCGTCGCTTCGGTGCCACCCGAATACGTGCGCACGCCGTCAATGCCACAGTGTGCAGCGGCAGCAGCAGCCCAAAGCTGCCCCATATGGCTTCGCCGGGAATTGTGGGTGCAGATGAAGGTGAGCTCGGCCGAATTCCCGGCCTGGCGCGCCGACGACACGAACGCCGCAACCTCCTCGAGCAGACGCTTCCTGTCCTCTGGAATCGCATTGATCTCCCAACCGGCGCGGTCGATATACTCGGCGAGCTTGGGATGCATCCGACGCTTCCGTACCTCCGACGAGCCTGCAAGGCTACGTTTTTCTTCCACCGCGTGTTGCGGTACGAGGCCCATCGCGGATATCGTCGTCGGTCCCACCCCTAGGAGACCACATGTATCTCGTGACCGGAGCCAGCGGCTTCATCGGAAAGCATTTGCTCGACGCCCTCACCAAGCGGGGCCAAACGATCTATTGTCTGGTCTATCCGCCGTCCGTCCCTGAGTTCCGGGACCTGATCGACGAACGATGGCCGTCGGCGCGCTCGCAGTTTGTCATCCTCCCCGGGGACATCAGCAAGCCCCTCTGCGGGTTGTCGCCAGACACGGTCGACGAGATCGGCGACAAGATAGAGCACATGTTTCACCTCGCTGCGCTCTACGACATGACCGCGGGGATGGAAGAGAGTCAGCGAGCCAACGTCACGGGTACGCGCAACGCATGCCGGCTCGCCGAAGCCCTCGACGCGACACTCCATTACACGAGCTCGACCGCAGTTGCCGGCGACTACGTGGGCTTCTTTCGAGAGGACATGTTCGACGAGGGGCAGAAGCACAAGAACCCCTACTTCCTGACGAAGTTTCTGGCGGAGAAGGTGGTTCGGGACGAATGCCAGACGCGTTACATGATCTATCGCCCCGGCGCCGTCGTGGGCTCATCGGTCACCGGTGAAGCCGACAAGATCGACGGCATCTACTACGCGTTCAAGTTGATCCAACGAATGCGCAAGGCGCTGCCCAGTTGGTTTCCCCTCGTTGGTTTCGAAGGGTCGGAGCTTCACGTGGTACCCGTCGACTACGTAGCGGGCGCAATAGACGCCATCGCCCACAACGGCGAGGTTACCAGCAACACCTTTCACCTCACCGATCCGAAGCCGGAGAGCTTTGGCGATGCGCTCAACCTCATCTGCGAGGCCGCGCATGCGCCGCGCTTCGACGCGCGCATCGACCCGCGTGTCTTGAAGCTCGTGCCGTCTGGCCTCGTCGGTCTATTGGGCGCAATGCCCGCAGTGAAGACGGCGCGTCGCGAGGTGTTGGCGGACATTGGCATTCCGGAATCGGTCCTGCCGTACGTCAACTGGCGCTCCTCGTTCGACACCCGTGAGACCGAAGCAGCGCTCGCCCGGACCGACATTCACTGCCCACCACTCAGAGAGTACGTCTGGAAAATCTGGGACTACTGGGAGCGCTACATGGATCCCGATCTCTTCCAAGATCGGACCTTGCATGGGCGGATCAATGGCAAGATCGCGATGGTCACGGGGGCGTCCAGCGGCATCGGTGAAGCCCTGGCTATCCGCCTGGCCGAAGCGGGTGCGAAGGTGCTCTTGGTGGCGCGTTCGCGAGAGAAGCTCGAGGCTGTCCAGCAAGCGATCGATGCCCGCGGCGGCGAGTCACTCATTCATACCTGCGATCTATCGAGCACAGAGGACGCCGACCGCCTCGTACGTGAAGTACTCGATGAGTACGGGCACATCGACCTGCTGGTGAACAATGCAGGGCGTTCCATCCGTCGGGGTGTTTCGCACTCGTACGACCGCTATCACGACTTCGAGCGGACGATGGCCCTCAATTACTTCGGCTCGCTCAAGCTGATTTTAGGACTCTTGCCGGCTATGCGGCAGCAGAAGGATGGGCAGATCGTCAACATCTCCAGCATTGGTGTCCAGACCAACGCGCCGCGGTTCAGCGCATACGTCGCCAGTAAGGCGGCCCTCGACGCGTTCAGCCGGTCGATCGCAAGCGAAGTCGTCGCGGATGGAGTGTGCATCACGACGGTCTACATGCCGCTGGTACGCACGCCCATGATCGCGCCAACGAAGATGTATGAAGCGATTCCAACCCGGTCGCCTGACGAAGCCGTCGACATGATCGTCGACGGGATCGTCAACCGCAAGAAGCGAGTCGCGACCCGGCTCGGCGTCTTCGGCGAGGTGAGCTACGCGCTCGCGCCCAAGCTCATCGATCGCGTCCTCAATACCGGATTCCGCCTCTTCCCCGATTCGCCGCGTAAGGGCACGGACGAGGAACACAAGGCCCCCGGACCCGAAGCGGTGGCGTTCGCCCACATCATGCACGGGATTCATTGGTAGGAAGATCCAATCATGAGTTACCTCGCGGCGCTCACTGGAATACTCATCGGCGGGGGGTACGGGTACATCGCTCAACGCGGAGCCTTTTGCATGAACTCCGGATTTCGCGTCGTCGTCACGGACGGGAATACGACGAAGGTGAAGGCGTATGTCCTCGCTATTGCACTGCAAATGCTCGTCGTACCATTGGTGTTCGCCCTGGGCCTCTCGTCTCCAACCTATCCCGCAATGTTTCCGATCGGCGCCGTGGTGGGCGGGCTGCTGTTCGGCGCGTCGATGCGATGGGCAGGCGGTTGCGCGGCGGGGGTTTGGTACAAAGTCGGGTCTGGAAGCTTGGGCGCTCTGGCTGCGGTGTTGGGCATGGCTATCGGTGCGGCAGCGCTCGAGCTTGGTCCCCTCGTTGGTTTGCGGACCACGGTTCAGACTGCCGGACCCTCCGTGAGCAACGCTCCTCTCGAAACGTTGTGGGCGTGGGCCCCGATTGCCGGACTGCTGCTCGTCGTCATGTTATGGCGAGCCGCGCCCGGCCAGGCCGGTGCATGGTCTTGGCGCCGCACCGGCATGGCGATGGGGATCGTTGGAATCCTCGCCTGGCCGTTGTCGAGTCTCGCGGCCCGTGACTTTGGGATGGCGGTCGTGCCGGGGACAGTCAGCCTACTCACCGATCCAGTGAGGCGCTTGATGAGCTGGGACGTGCTCTTCGTGTTGGGCATCCCCGTGGGCGGCTTTGTTGCCGCCCGAAAAAGCGGCCCCATCACGGCCTCAAAGATTTCTGCCATAAGCGCGAGCAAGCATTTCGCCGGAGGTCTCGGTCTTGGTGTTGGCGCCTCACTGGCCGCGGGATGCACCGTTGGTCACGGCTTGACGGGCGTTCCGCTCCTGGCGCCCGGCAGCATGCTAGCGATCGTGTCGATCTTCGCGGGAAGCGCGATCACCTCTCTCTGGACTCAACGAGGCATGAGCCGCGCCCTCAGCGACAGGGAGCGTTCCGCTTGAGACGCTGCTTGTCGCTCCGATCCGCTTCACCAGCACCTCCATGAGCGCAAGCGAGCGGAGCTCTCGGTTGGGGTGAACGAAATAGTGATCCACTCCGGGCTCGACGATCGTGAGTCCGCCGGGCAGCAACTGGTCGACGAGCATGGTGAGGCCATCATTGGGACCAAGATCGCGCATTCGGGAATAGCCGAAGGCGCCCTGGTCTGAGATACCGCTCGAGAGTGGCACCGGCACGTAACTCACCAACAGCAGGTGGTCCGGAAACCGAAGACGCGCGAAATGGGGCCGGCGCCGACTGGTTTGCAGACTCATCGCACCCTCGAGGTCGAAGCCTTGCACGCCGAGGTTGAGTTGCGAGAACCAGCACACGGTTGGGTTGAGCGCCCAGTCTGCAAAGGGGGAGCCTTGATGGACACCGCCGATGCTCAACCAGGCCAACACATGCGTCGTCTCCTCGGGCGGGAGGATGTCTCCGAGCGCAATGGCCACCTCGGCACCAGATTTGCTGCCGCTCACGATGAGCACTTCCCGCCCCTGCCGTCGCAAACGACGCATCGATTCGGCAATGATTTCGGCATTGGCCTCTACCGTGCCGTTTTCGTCCGTCTCGATCAGCTCGGCAGGCACCCCAGCCTTCGCCAACTGGGCAAGCTGCCTCTGGAAGTCTGCCCCGGTCTTCGCGCCATACGTCTTGTAGAACCACCCCGGCGCAAACACGACTGTCAGACGCGAGCTCGCCGCATCGAGTTGCGGGTCCTCGTCCGTCTGCATGAGCCGCTCGACGACCGACGCATACTCGCGCTGGATCGCCGTACTCTCATCGTCGGCGCCGACTGTTTCGAGAAAGAAGAGGGTCGCCACGTCGGTGGAGTACCGGGTGGTGAGGTGAGTCAGTACCGACGCCGAAGGAAGCTTTCCCTCGGCGATGTGGGCGCGGCGAAGCTCCTCCAACTCCGCAGGGAGCGGCCGTCCTTCCAGATAGTCCTGCGCGACCGGATGGTCGACGCGCGCAGTCATCGTTTGCTCGGCGATCGTGCCGTGGGCGTGAAGGCTCGAGGAGATCGAGGCACACCCTGGCGTGCTTGTGGAAAGGACCAGTATCAGAAAAGGGAGAAGGCGGGACGAAGTGAGAAGATGGTGCATGTTCATGGCTCCTGAATGAGGCTGTGCACGAGAAGGTCGACCACTGCTTCTTCGACAGTGTCCTCCTCGATCGCTTGTGGAGACGGATCCCAATAACGATGGACGGCCCAAAACGCCACGGTCTCGAGAACAGTCCTGGCTGCTACCGGTATGCTTGGAACGGGACGTAGCTGACCGACCGCAATCCGCGTTTGCAGGTAGCGCATCAAGAGCTCGTGCTGCGCCCAGCGACCCCGACCGAACCACACGCCCGCAAGATCGGGATGGTCGGAGGCGCAACGATCGGCGAGCTTGATGGCGAAGCGGTTCCGGTTCGCACGCCGATACAGGTCGACGAGGACGCCGCGGAGCTCGGAGGTCACATCGCGCGGCACTTCAGCGGTTACGACCTGAACCAAACGCAAGCCGGATGCCTCCTCCGCGATCCGATCCTCGAGCCGCTTGACGGTGCTCCCCGGCGCTGGGGTCTTGATCGGGAGATCTGCGGTCGCAGGCAATGGCTCGCGACCATCGGCGCAGCGGATCGCTGCGTCGAAGAGCGCCGCTTTGCTCTCGACGTACCCATAGAGGGTCCCCTTTGCGACCCCGAGGGCCTCCGCCACATCCGCCATCTGCGTTCGCCGGTACCCCTCAGCGATGAACGTTTCGGTGGCCACCTCGATGAGACGCTCCAGGCGATCCGATGGAATTGACCGTGCCATGAGCCTATTTATAACCGACCGACTCAGTCAGTCAAGTACCTATCAGACTTTTTTTACCAGGAGTCGCCTCAGAACCGCCGGCTGGGCCTCATCATAAGCGAAAAGCGTCGACCCGGGCGACGGTCAAGCCGCCGCGTCGCCATTGAGGCGCTTGCCGAGCTCGAAGCCATCGTGGGCTCTAGCGAACCCACCCCGAGCCCCGCAGAGTGGCCTCGGCGTGGCCAGCTGTTCCAGAGCGAAGCCGCGACGAGAAGCGCGAGCCCTGCG
Organism: Deltaproteobacteria bacterium; assembly: GCA_019313915.1. Lineage (GTDB taxonomy): Bacteria > Myxococcota_A > Polyangia > Polyangiales > Houyiibacteriaceae > SG8-38. The sequence goes on along the minus strand of JAFDAJ010000046.1, from coordinate 4,048 downwards.
TACATCGCCAGGTTGCTCTCGAATGAGAATTTCCCGATCAGGACGATTGCTGAAGCGGCAGCCCCGAGGATGAAAGGCCCATGACCGCGTCGGCGGTGTGCCCGAAACGCTAGCGCGAAAACGGCGACGGCGAGGAACACTCCGGTCAGGGGAAGGAGGTAAGTCGTTTCGATGAGGAATCCGAGACCGATCGAGCTCAAGAAGCCCGCGTATGCCGGCAAGCATGCCGGGCAAGCGACCTTGGGAAGAAAGGCTGCACCGATGCCAGGGAGCATCGCGAAGTTGAGCTTCCAGTTTTCACCACCAGAGGTCGCGATCGGGCCTGCGTTTGCGCTCGCTTTGAGGGCAGCGGCGAGAGTCTCCACGCTCGGAACGCCGCGCATGGATCCGTCAGGCTGTGCGTACAGACGGCAGCAAGGCCCGCCTCTTTCCTCCGTCTCCGCGACATCGATTCCGTCCACGAGGATGGTTGGCGAACCGTACCCTCGAACATGCGGGTGGCTATCGGCGGCATCGCCTTGCCATTCCTGCCAGCGGGGGAGGAGCTTCGTCTCTGCAAACGCGCGGAGAAGCTGCGCTCTCGCATCAGCCACGTTGGGACAATCGCTGTCGTAGACGAGCTCAACCGTTGGCATGGTCGTCCTCCTGCCGATCGAGCTCTTCCGGGTACTATACTACGGAGTCAAGGGCTGGCTGGGTATCCCCTCGGCTCTCCGCCGCCGCCCTCTCCACCTCAGCCTTGAACCAGGCAAGCGCTCGGTCGAGCCCGCTGCTTAGGCGATGGCCCACGAGCTCGCATACGAAAGGCCAGCGGCTGGTCATGCGCACCTCCCAGGACAGCTCGACGCCGCCCTCGGTCGGTGAGAGCCGGACACTGCCGAGATGGTCCACGGGGAGACCTTTCGTGATCCGGTAGTCGTAGCGGAGCGGTGGCTCGTAATGGACGACCTCCTCGAGGAGGGTGAGCCCGTTGGTCTTCACCTGGCGGACGGCCCCCCGCCGGGCCAGTCGCTCATGGCGTCATGGTCCACGAGGCGCTCAAAGATGAGCTCGATCGGCGCCTGGAGATGGATTTGCTTCGATACGTGAGCCTGGCCCATGGTGTCCTCCTAGAACGAATCGCAAGGCTAGCAGCAGTCCACTCTCTTAGCTCCCTGAAGTGGGCAGCTCGAGAACGCTAGCTCGGAGCTCTGCGTCATTGGTCTCCTGGCCAGGCCGAACGACCTCCGGGTGCATGGGGCAGGTCCACTGTGCATGGGGCAGGTCCACTCCATGGCCGAGAAATGCATGCTATGATTCGGTCGATCATGCCTAGAGGCCTTCTCGCGATTCTTCTCTCGATTCCGCTCGCATTCGCGGGTGCGGCTGGCGTGTTTCTTCACGTCTGCCACTCGATGGGCGGGGTGGTGGTCGCTGGCTGTGACTGCGAGAAGCAAGATGGTCACGAGGCCCATGCAGGCCATGGCGACCATGCGGCACGCCACGCGCCGGTCCAGCTGAAGACGCAGCCTTGCTGCACGATGGAGCTGTCGAACGCCAGCCAGCCGATCGCAACGCAAGAGGCCGGCCCGGTGCAGGTCGATGAGGCCCAGCTCGCTGTGGTGGGACTAGTCGGCTTCAGCCTCGTTACGTCGAGGCAGACCTGTGATCTCGGCCTCTACCGTGAACGCGGTCCGCCGAATGTTCACGGCCCACCGATTTTCATCCGCAACTGTTCCTTTCTGAATTGAGTTCCAGCTGAGCGCCGACTTGCACGCGCCGTTCGAGGCGCTGCACGGCTGCGCGTCCCGTTCTCTGCCACGCCCCCAGGGCCGGTAGGTCGAACCGCGCCGCCTACGCACAGCAGAAACTCAGTCAGAGGAGGAATCGATGAAAAGGAATATCCCGCAAGGGATGAGGACGAATCGGAGGCACAGTGCCGTGCTTCTCGCAATGATGCTCGCAGTGACGCAAGCCGCACTGGTAGGCTGCCGCGGCACGTACGAATCGGCGACGAGGGACGATCTAGCGACCGCCGCTTCGATCGTCGCGCAAGAGGAGGCTCCGCCGGAAGCAGAGCCGATGCTCGACGGCAGTTTGAGCAGCTACTTGGCGTTTGCGCTTGCGCGAAGCCCTGAGTTGCGCGCTTCGTTCGAGCGATGGAGGGCGGCGACGATGAAGATCTCCCGGGCGCGCAGGATTCCCGAGCCCATCATCAAGTACAGCTACTTCGTTCGGAGCGTCGAAACGCGCGTTGGACCACAGAACCACAAGCTGAGTCTCATGCAGTCGTTTCCCTGGCCGACTGCACTCAGCGCGGGAGCGGATGCGGCGTCCGCGGCGGCTCGAGCGGCACAGCGCCGGTTCGATGCGGAGGTTCTCGAAGTCCAGCAGGCGGTCGCGGACGCGTACTGGCGGCTTTGGCTGATCCAGGAAGAGCATCACCTCAAGAATGAGCACGACCTCGTGCTCGAAACACTCGCCGGAACGGTTCGTGGGCGGGTACGCACGGGCGGAGCTTCCCTCGCCGACCTCAATCAGGTCGAGCTAGGGGTTGCGCGACACCATGACCATCACGGAGCGCACCGAGAGGATAGGCGGGCTGCCGCGGCCGAGCTCTTACGCGCAATTGGAGCAACGGCGCGGGAGAAAAGGCTCACCGCGACCGACACGCCGTTTGAAGGCCTGCCTGTCGACGGCGACGAAGCACTGCACCGCGCTGCACGACAGCACCCGCGCGTCGAGGTCGCCGAGTTGATGGCGTCCTCCAGTGAATCGGAGGTTCGCGCGCAAGCCGCAGACCGGGCGCCCAGCTTGCTTGCGGGTTTGGAGTGGATCGTAACCGGCAATGCGCCTGCGCCGGTCGGGAAGAGCGGACAAGATGCCGTCATCGTGACCGCAGGGCTCAGCGTTCCGCTTTGGGGCCGCAACTACCGAGACGCGATGGGTGCGGCGCGAGCAGAGGGAGCCGCGCACCGTGCGGATCGTGACGCGGCACTCCAGTCAGCCGACGCACAGCTCGAGGCAGCGATCGCCGCAGTGCGGGACGCGCAGCGGCGAATCGAGCTCTACCGACACACGTTGATTCCGCAGGCCGAGACCACCTTTCGATCGGTGCTCGGTGGCTATCAGACTGGGCGGTCAACCGTCGTGTCGGCCCTGCTGGCGCAGGGGGACCTTCTGGAGCTTCAACTCGAGCTCGCGCGTAGCCGCACCCACCACGCCCGCGCCTGGGCAGTGCTCGAAGCGGTGGTCGGCCGCCCCCTGAAAGCGACCGAAGAAGGAGAGAGACCGTGAAAGAAATCACCAAGACGCGTCTCGGGAAGAGCGCCCCCTGGATTGCGCTTCCCATCATTGCGATCGTCGCATTCGGCCTCGGCGGCCGGCTGCTCGGGGGCTCCGAGACGCCCGCGACCAGCACCGAAGCGCACGATCACGGCGTCGAGCAAACGACTTGGACGTGCTCGATGCACCCGCAGATCCGACGAACGGAACCTGGGGCATGCCCGATCTGCGGCATGGACCTGATTCCGATCGGAGGGAACGGGGTGGCTGGCGAAGAGGATGCCCGACGGGTCTCGCTTTCGGAGCGCGCAAAGCTCCTCGCGCGCATCCGGACTGTTGAAGTAAGCCGCCTGGAATCTGGAGGGGTGGCGCGCCGGCTGCTCGGGCGCGTCGACTACGACGAGACGAGCCTCCGGACGGTCACGGCATGGATCGGCGGACGAATCGACCGGCTCCACGTGAGCACCACGGGCGAGCGTGTGAAGCGCGGCCAGGTGATCGCGACCCTGTACAGCCCTGAGGTATACAACGCACACCAGGACCTGATTCAGGCGAGGCAACAGTTCGAACGCCTACAGGAAGGTGCCACGCCGAGCGCAGGCCGAGCGGCAGAGGCGGCCCTCAACGCGGCTCGTGATCGCTTGCGGCTACTTGGGGTCCCAAGCGGTGAGCTTCGGGCGATGGAAGGCGCCGATAAACCATCGGAGCGTGTTCGAATTCGCACCCCATTTGGGGGCACGGTCATCGAGCGTCTCGCTACGCAAGGAAGTTACGTCGAAACCGG
>JAFDAJ010000172.1 GCA_019313915.1 Deltaproteobacteria bacterium | reverse complement strand
GTCCGACCATTGGCATGGGGACCGACGCCATCGGCAACGTCCGGAGCATTCAAAGCGGCGATCCCAACGAATCGATCGTGCTCGAGATCTTCCGATCCGACGGTAGTTCTCTCGGCGCCCCCGAAGGCGCTCTCGACGTGGTGCTCACCGTCAGTGGGCTGCCAACCACGACCGAGTTCGACCTCTTCGCAGAGGACAAGGACGGGAACAATCTGGGGTCAGCGACCGCCCGGACCGGTGACTCTCCGGTCGACGTAAGCGGTTTGATCTCTGGCGCAATACACAAGCTCACAATCGAAGCGACAACCAACTCCGTGAGCATCCTGGGCGTTTCTTACACCCACCTCTGTCTCGGCTACACGGCACCGTAGGGCGGAGAACGCACGGAAACGGTCTTGCGTCCGAGCCGGGCGATCATAGTCCCGCTCAGGCCGGCGGCTTCTGAAGCCACGCTACGAGCGTGTCTCCCAGACCCGCACGCGAAATGGCGTGGTTCAGCAGATCCTTCGTGGTCCCGAGCGACCGGCTTCGAAGGACCGCACGCCGTAGCCGTTGGTCGATACCTTTTCGCGTGTCGCGGTGCATCTCAGCCGCCTCACCGGTAGTTGGAGCACCTCGAGCCCGCAGCCAACCCACGAAGGTGGACGGCGCGATGTTGTTGGCTTCGATCTTGATCTCGCGGAGTCTCGTTTGCTCTGAAGCAATTTTCCTCAGCGTCGATCGTTCGAAGTAGCCGACGTGCTCGGGATGGATCACCGACCAGGTCGCGCCCAGCATCCGCCGGGCGAGTGAGCCAAAGTTCGGAGTCGTGAGGTACAGGACACCGCCTGCATCGAGCAGTTCTTCGGCGCGTTTCAAGAATCGCTGCGGAGACGGCACATGCTCGATCAGCTCGGACATGACGATGACGTCAAAACGTTTCTCGTCGAGGGATCCGTCGAAAAAATCGGTTTTGGAGGCAGTGAGGCCGCGTCGATGGCACAGAAGAATCGCAGTTTCGGCCAAATCGATTCCAACCGCGTCCCAACCTTCGTCCTTTGCGGTCTGCAGCAGTTGGCCGTCCCCGCACCCGACGTCGAGAAGTCTTCGCCCCCGCGTGTGACCTGCCAGCGCCGTCAAGAGCTCTTGCTGCCGGGCGCGGTTCTCTGGTGAGTACCGGCGCGTCAGATCGGCTTCGCTCAGACGGCCGTAGTAGTCATAGAGCTCCTGCGATTTCGCGAGGCTCTGTTCCCAGCTGGCGAGGTAAACGAAGCCGCAGGACTTACACCGGTTGACGTCGAGATTACCTGAGGCCCCCGATAGCACACGCGCGAAGCTTGGTGATGTACACAAGTGACACGTCGGCACGACCTACGCTTGCCAGACGAACTGCAGGGCGGCAAGTCGTGGCGGCGTCGGAGTGCGACTTGATCGAGACGCTATTCCTCAGCGCTTCGTAGCTGGGGGGTCTGGAGAAACGCATCGATGACGCGTTGTTGATCTTCGTGGGACAGGACCGACCCGCTGGGCAGACACAGGCCGCGGCGGAACAGATCCTCCGCGACTGCGCCACCAACCACGCGACGGTCTTGATACACAGGCTGCAGGTGCATCGGTTTCCAGACAGGGCGCGCTTCGATGTTGTGGGTCTCGAGATGCTCACGGACCTGCGCGGGCCCGACCCCTAGGTGCAGTTCGTCCAGCAATACGCAAGTCAGCCAGCACGTCGAGTGGCCGCCTGGTGCTTCCGGGAGGAAGCTCACCCCGTCGATCCCCTCGAGGGCCGCTCGATACGTCCGATTGATCTCGCGTCGGCGTTCGACGAACCCGTCCAAGCGCGCGAGCTGTCCTCTGCCGACCGCGGCCAGGAGATTGCTCAGTCGATAGTTGTAACCGACCTCCTCATGCTCGTAGTGCGCCACGGGTTGCTTGGCCTGAGAGGCCAAGTGCCGAGCTCGCGCGACGAGATCGGCGTCGTCACTGACCAGCGCCCCGCCGCCACTGGTCGTGATGATCTTGTTTCCGTTGAACGAAAGAACTCCGATCGTCCCGAATGAGCCCGCTGCCTTTCCACGGTACGTGGCCCCGAGCGCCTCCGCCGCGTCCTCGACGACCGGGACGCCGTACTCTCGGCACGCTTCGAGGATGGCGTCATAGTTCGCGCACTGTCCGTAGAGGTCGACGACGATGAGCGCCTTTGGTAGCGCGCCTCGCGTGGAGGCCTCGCGCAATGCCTCGTGGAGCAGGGCGGGGTCCATGTTCCAGCTTTCCCGCTCGCTGTCGATGAACACCGGGGTTGCCCCCACGTATCGAATCGCGTTCGCGGTCGCGGCGAACGTCAAGGTCGACGTCCAAACCTCGTCGCCGGCTCCCACCTCCAAGAGGATCAAGGCCAAGTGAAGCGCAGCGGTCCCGCTGTTTAAGGCGGCCGCATCATGAACGCCCACACGCTTGGCGAGGTCCCGCTCAAACCCGTCGACCTGGGGCCCGAGCGGCGCGATCCAGTTCGAATCGAAAGCTGCCAGCAGGAGTGTCCGCTCTTGATCGGACATGTCCGGCGGCGACAAATAGATGCGTGGGCTTCGCCCAGTGTTCACGAACCGACCTTCTTCGCCGGCACTCCCACATAGGTTCCCGCTTCCACGATGTCCTTCACGACCACGGTTCCCATCCCGATGACGGCGTCGTCGCAAACGCGAACGCTCTGCCGAAAGGAAGCTTGCGTTCCTACGTCGACCCGGGTCCCAAATTCGCAGCTCCCGCTGATGTTGGTGCCCGGGGCGACGGTGCAGAAAGCACCGAAGGTGCAGTCGTGCCCTACCGTCGTGTTCAGATTGATGTGGCAGTGCTCGCCGATCGAGATTTGGCACGTCAGGACGCAGCCGGCGCAAATGATCGAGCCTGTCCCGACCTCGACCCACTCCGACATCACCACCGTGGGGTGGATCAGGGTCTCGAACACGGTCTCGGCAGGTAGCTCACGGACCACCTTCTGGCGGGTCGCGGGATTGCCAATTCCAACGATAGCGTGGTGCTTGCTCGGGTCGAATGCGGACTGCGGCTGAACGGGGACGCCCAACAGGTCGCGCGCCTCGTAGACCGCATCGGGCTCGTGAAATGCGACGATGCGATCACCGCGTCCCTGGTCGTGCAGGATGCACGCCACCTCTCTTGCGAAGCCGCCAGTTCCGAAAATTGCCACGGCGTCATTCATCGTCAGCTCCCATGAACTCCGGCATCGTAGCGTGCCCTTCGGCTGAAATGCCTCGTTTGCCTAGTACCTGCGCCATGGTTCGGAAAAGTATCGCCAGATCGGTTCGCAGCGACACGTTTTCGACGTACCAGACGTCGTGTTCGAACTTTTCTTCCCAGGTGATCGCATTTCTGCCGTTGACTTGGGCCCAACCGGTGATTCCTGGCAGGACGTCGTGGCGGTGGCGCTGCTCGGGGGTGTACCGATCGAGATACCGCACCAGCAAGGGGCGCGGACCGACCAGGCTCATGTCTCCGCGCACGACGTTCCACAGGGTAGGGAGCTCGTCGAGGCTGAGGCGGCGTAGGCGAGCCCCAAATGGGGTCAACCGCTCCTCATCTGGGAGTAGCTCTCCGTCGGTGCCTCGGGTGTTGCTCATGGTTCGAAACTTGATGAGCTCGAACACGCGACCCTCGCGCCCCGGCCTCTGCTGCCGGAAGAGCACCGGGCCACCAAGCTTCAGCCGAATGAGGCCCCCAAGCGCCAAGCCCACGGGTGTGAGCACGACGAGGACAGGCACGGCGAGGGCTAGATCCATCACACGCTTTCCGATGCGCCGGTACACGGTCACGGGAGGAGCCTCTCATATTCGCTCAACACTCGGTCGAACACCTCTTGCTCGTCGAACCGATTTTCTGCGATTCGGCGTCCTGCCGCGCCCATTCGTGCGCGCCGCCCTTCATCTCCGAGTAGCTCGAGTAAGGAACGGGCAAGCGCATCCGCGTCTCCGACGGGAAACAGCAGCCCATTTTCCCTGTGGTCGACCGCCTCCCGGCACCCACGAATGTCGGTTACCAGTGTGGGCACTCCCATCGCCGACGCCTCCATGGGCGCCCGTGGAAAGCCCTCGCGGTACGATGGAAGCACCAACACGTCCATCAGGGCGTAGAGCTCCGGCATGTCGTGCCGCATTCCCACGAAGCGACAGTTTGCGGCGACGCCGTATCGCTCGGCGACGTCCGGGCGCAAGGCGTCGGGCTTGTCGTCGTCGTACGGGCCAACGATCAAGAACTGCGCATTCGGGATTGCCCGAACCACCACCTTGGCGGCCTCCAACAGATCCAAGATGCCCTTTTCCTCGACCAGTCGGCCCACGAAACCGATGACCGGCGCCCGCGACTCGATGCGAATTTCCTGGCGCAAGTCTTCGAGGGTGGTGTCCGGCAGGCGTCGACGATCGAAGCTAGCCACATCGATGCCGTTGCCGAGCCACTTCATTTGTTCCGGCTTCGCAATTCGCTCTGCAACGGCGGTGGCCATGTCTTCGCGATTCTGAGAGAGGATCGTGTCCGAGCACTTGGCGGCGACACGCTCCATCCAGATGTAGAAACGCCTGAGCCATGGCTTCATGTCGTCGTGAAAATAGAACCCGTGAAGTGTGTTGGCGACGACCGGCACGCCGGCGAGTCGGGCTGCCAGTTGCCCGAGGAGTCCCGCCTTGGGGGTATGCGTGTGCACGATGTCGAAGCGTTCGCGTCTCATGATTCGAAACAGCTTCCAAAGGCATCGCAGGTCTGCAATCGGGGTAATCCGGCGGGTCATCGGCACGGCGAAATGGTGGATTCCGGCCGCCTCCACCACGGGCACGTCCGGCCCATCCGCGCTGACCCCCAAGACCTCGTAGCCTTCGCCCTGAATCCGCTTTAGCTGGTTGAGCAGCAGGTACCGCAAAGAAAGGTCCACGGTCGTGACGTGAGCCACCCGAGGCTTGCGCGTATGTGTTGCCCTTTCGCGCATCTTCGCCGTCCCCACCTTTCTTTTCCGTAGCATGAGCGGCCCCGAATCCTCAAGACGAGGGCCCGTCGGCGAGATTGTTTGGACAGCCGAATATCCCGACCTATGCTTCCGGCCGCGTGGCTTGGTGGAAAAAGGGTTGTCTTACGGTCGTTCTCGGCTTGGTGCTGTTGGTCTTGGCTTTTTCGGTCGTCTATGGGGGCGCCAACGAGCAGTTCGATGGCGAGATTGCCCAGGTCGCGCTCGCGCCCGAGCATGTCGCTGCCCGGGTGGCGAGCCAGAAGAGAGCGGCCCCCAACGAGACCAACCGAATCCTGTTTGGCGACCTCCACGTCCACACGACGCTCTCGGTCGACGCCTTCATGTGTCCACGGACCTGGAAGATGAGTCGAGACTCGGTGCGTCAGTGCAATGCAGTCGCAGCCGAGAGCGCACAGCCGGACGTGATTGCGTTTACCGGCTACGAATGGACGCAGGTCGGACTCACCCCCGAAGCCCACTACGGCCACAAGAACGTCATCTTCAAGTACGACACGGATGATGAGCTACCAGCCCGCCCAATCGCGGCGCCCGGCCTCGCCGCACGCGCGTTTTCGAACATCAGCGCGCTTTGGCCCTTGTTGACGCTTCCGGTCCGCGCGTTTCCCGAGCAGCAGGGCTATCTCGATTTTGCGCGCCATATCCGCGAGAACGCCCAATACCCAGTTTGCCCCGAAGGTGTGAACAGCAAGGACTTGCCGTCGACGTGCCGTGAGCGAGCCGCGAGCCCCGATGTGCTGTTTCGAAAGATCAACGAGTGGGGTCTCGACACCCTCGTGATTCCGCATGGCACCACTTGGGGCTTCTATACGCCGCTTGGCTACACATGGGATAAACAGCTCCGCGCCGATCTAGACGACGCGAACCTGCAACGCCTGGTCGAGGTGTTCTCCGGGCACGGCAACTCCGAAGAGTACCGAAGCTTCCGCTCCGTCAACTTCACCGAAGATGGCACGGAGTGCCCCGAACCCACCGACGACTACGAAGCCTGCTGCTGGCGTGCCGGCGAGATGATCCGAGAGCGATGTGACAATCCGGCTTCCGAGCTTTGTCAGCAGCGTGTCGAGAAGGCGACGGCGGATTACCTGCGGGTGGCGCTCGCGGGGCACGTGACGGTTCCGGGCGAGGATGTTCCTGACTGGAACAACTGCGGCACGTGCACCGATTGCTATCTGCCCGCCTACCAATACCGTCCTGCCGGCTCGGTGCAGTACATGTTGGCCAAGGGCGACTTTGAAAACCCCGACGAGCCACGGCACGCGACGATGGGTTTCATTGCGTCGAGCGATAACCACAGCGCCCGCGCGGGAACTGGCTACAAGGAGTTCGCGCGGCTGCAGATGACCGAAGCGCGCGGGGCTCCGAGCGAATCTTGGCGCAAGTCGATGTTTGGCGACCGGGGTCAGCCCGACCCCGAGTCGACCACGTACACCATCGACACCTTGATGGAGCGACCGCCGTTCGAGCTGATGTGGATGGAGCGGCAGGCGTCGTTCTTCATCACCGGTGGGCTCGTGGCGGTGCACGTGACCGAGCGGTCGCGTGAGGGGATTTGGGACGCGATGCAGAGCCGCAACGTGTATGGCACCTCCGGCGACCGCCTCTTGCTCTGGTTCGACATGAAGAACGGCCCCGAGGGTGTTCTGCCGATGGGCAGTGAGCTCGAGTTCACCGGGACACCGAAGTTCGAGGTGCGTGCTGCCGGATCCTTCGAGCAGAAGCCGGGTTGTGCCCCCGATGTGGTTCAGGCCCTCGGAGAGGAGCGCCTGGAGCGCATCTGCGCTGGCGAGTGTTACAACCCGGGCGACCGCCGCCGGCGCATCACTCGCATCGAGGTGATCCGCATCCAGCGGCAGCGCAGCGAGGACGAGCCGGTCGCCGACCTCATCGAGGATCCGTGGAAGACGATTCCCTGTCCCGAAGGACCGGAGCTGTGCGTCGTCGAGTTCGAAGACCCGTCCTACGGGGAGCTCGGCCGGGACCTGTTGTACTATGTCCGCGCCCTCCAGGAACCGACACCGACAGTCAACGGCGGTGGCCTTCGATGCCGAGGAGGCGAGTGTGAGCCCTGCTACGGCAACTTCCGCACCCCCGTCGACGACGACTGCCTGGTCGACACCGAAGAGCGCGCCTGGTCCTCGCCGATTTTCTTGCTGGCCGGCCCGGAACCATGAGCCGGCCGTGGCTGTTCGGCGGCGGGATGCTCGCCGGGGCCGCCCTTGCCGTCTTCTACATCGTTCGCGTCCCGGATGCCGTCGAGCCTACGACGGACGCCGTCGCCTGGGTGAATGACCGCCCGATCTCCCGCGCATCGTATGAGAACGCATTGCAAGCCGTGGCAGGCGACCGCAAGAGCGGGACGCTACGAGAAGACGATCGCGAACGGGTGCTCCAGCGGTTGATCGACCAGGAGCTATTGATCGACCGCGCGATGGAGCTTGGGCTCCCCGAGCGCGACCCGCAGATTCGCAACCAGTTGGCGACCGCGATGATCGCTTTCCTGGTACGCCGCGCCGAAGACGAGGCGACGGTGGCAGGGGAGGTAGAGCTCCGCGCTTTCTATGACGAGCAACGCTTCCGATTCGAGCGCAGCGCGCAGTATCGCGTCGCGGTCGAGGGTGGGGCGGTTCCGCTCCCGGGCGGACTGCTCTTGGCCAAGGAAATCGAGCAGCGCCTCGGTCCGAGCGCAGCGCGCCAGGTGATCGAGCTCGAAGTGGGCGAGTCGGTCGTCGTCGGTGAGGGCGCAGGACGGTACACCGTTCACTTGCTCGAACGGCGGGATGGCGTGCTGGTGCCTTTCGACGAAGCGCGCGACGCCGTCGAGGCCGCCTATCTTCGCGATCGCAGTGAAGTGGCAGTGCGCGAGTTCCTCGAGGTGGCCCGCCAACACACCGACATCCGCGTGGAGGCCGAGCGGTGAAGCGCCTGGCGGTGCCAGCTCTCCTTCTCACCCTGCTCGTTCCGGCGTCCGCGCTCGCACATCAAAAGAGCGTCTCGTACTCGAAGTGGACGCTTGTCGAAGGCGGCGCCATCGCAGAGGTGAGAGTGCGCTGGCTCGAGCTCACGTCGCTTCCAATCATTGGCGACACCGCCGACGCGCCCTTCGATCGTTCGAGCGTGCTGCCTTATCTGCAGAGCCGGCTCACCCTGGAATCCGACGCCGGCCCCTGCAAAGCAATTCCGTCGAGCGCGACCTGGCTTCCGGCCGAACGCGGTTGGCTTCGCGTCGAATGGCGGGTCCGGTGTGAATCATCGCCGGCGAGCCTCCACAGCGAGCTGTTTACCTCTCTGAGCACCCACGTACACCTCGCCACGGTCCTTGGAGAAGTGCCGATCGATGTCGTGCTGTCTTCGATGGCTCCGAGTACCGCGATCGGTTCGACGAGTCAGACGGGAAGGACCGGCGGGATCGGCAGTTACCTGCGCCTCGGCGTCGAGCACATCCTCAGCGGTTGGGATCACCTGGCGTTCTTGTTCTTGTTGATCGTGGTCGCACGGAGGCTTCGCGAAGTGGCTGTTCTCGTCACCGGGTTCACCGTCGGTCATAGCGTCACGCTCGCCGCTGCTGCGTTTGGCGTGGTGGTCCCCCATGCGCGCGCCGTCGAAGCCACCATTGCCGCTTCGATTCTGCTCGTCGCGCTCGAGAACGTCGGCATGGAGCAAGTGCGTGGTGGCGTGCTCGTCATCCTTGGTGCGTTGGTGCTCTTTA
>JAFDAJ010000045.1 GCA_019313915.1 Deltaproteobacteria bacterium | reverse complement strand
CTGCTCCTGCGTGCCGCGCTAGACAAGCCGGGAGTGTCTTTTCGTGTCTTTGACGTGAAGTCCTTGAACCGCCTAGACAATGGGCTGATTCAGCTCTCCGATGGCGCGAATGTCCTCGAGGCGCGAGCCGTCATCGGCGCCGACGGCGCATCCAGCGTTGTGTCGAGGGAGATGGGTAACGCCAAGAGGGGTGAGAACGAAGCCGGTGCTTGCTGCGAGCATCACCTGGTCTGCGAGAAACCACACGAGAAGACGTTCGTCTTCTACCTATGGGGCGGCGCGCCTGGCTATGGCTGGGTCTTCTGCACCGAAGACGGCTACTACGTCGGCGTTGGCTACCTCGGGCCAGCCAGGAAGCGAGCGAGGCAGTACTTAGATGACCTCGTGGCCTACTGTGTCGAGGAGGGGATGCTTCCCCGAGAGCACCGGATCCAGCGGACCTTTGGTGGCCTGGCACCGGCAACAGTCGTCGACAGGATCGCTGACGATGGGGTTCTGCTGGTCGGTGACGCCGCGGGGTTCCTCAACCAGCTCAATGGTGAGGGCATCTACTACGCCATGAAGAGTGGGCAACTCGCTGGACAGATCCTCGCGGAGCGACTCGAGCAATCGGCACTTAAGTACCGAGATGCGGTCAAACCGTTACTCCGTGAGGTCACCTACCTCAAGACCATGCGGCCGACGCTCTTGCGCCGTGTCCTATCCGGCTACCTGGGACTCACCGGGATCAGCGCGACACTCGGGCTCGACGGCTATCTCAAGGCTCCATTTGTCAACAGATTCTTCCGTCGACAAGACCTCTCGGCCGAGAGCCACTATGGGAAGCTGAAGGGCAGGCCGGTGCGACGCGCGAGCTAGTTTCGCTGCTCGGCCGGCGAAGCGGGTCCAGTGCCAGCGTCAGCTCGCTGCTTCGATCTCCGCGCGGAGCTGTTCGAGCTTCTCGTGGGACTCCGTCCACTCCGCGAAGGAGCGGTCCAGCTCGGCCTGCGCTTCCCGCGCCTCGCGTAGTAAGGTGTCTCGGCGCTCCGAGTCGTCGTAGACCTCGGGCTTGCTCAGCTCTTCGTTGTGCTTTGCGATCCGCTGTTCGAGCCTTGCGATCGTCTGTTCAAGCGTGCCGACGCGCTTCTCCAGCGGTTTCACTCCCTGGTTCTGCTTAGCGCGAAGCTCGGCCTCTTTGCGGCGTTGTTCCTTTCGGGCTTGGCGGCTCCTCTTCTGGGGCACCGGCTTGATCGCGGTGTCGGTGGCGGGGGCGACATCGCGCTGTTGGCAGGACCAGAGGTAGTCGTCGAGTGTGCCGGGGTAGCTCTCGACACCCCCGTCGTGCACGACCCAGAGCTTGGTGGCGAGCCTTCGGATGAAGGCTCGGTTGTGGCTGACGAAGAGCAGCGTCCCGTCGTAGGTGGCGAGCGAGTCGGTGAGCGCCTCGGCGGTTTGCAAATCGAGATGGTTGGTTGGCTCGTCCATCAGCAATACGTTGCCGGGCCGGACGAGGATCTTGGCGAGGGCGACTCGCGCCCGCTCGCCTCCCGAGAGGACAGACACGCGCTTGTCGATGGCACGATCGCCGAATAGCAATGCTCCGAGCACCTTTCGCACCCGCTCGACGCTGGTGCCGTCACTGGCATAGGTGACCTCTTGAAGCACGGTGCGGTCGAGGTTGAGGGCCTCGGCATGATGCTGCGCAAAGTATCGGACGTTTGACTGTCCGGGCAGATGCACGCGTCCCCCGGAGGCTTCGATTTCGCCTGCGAGGATCTTGAGTAGCGTCGTCTTGCCCGCGCCATTGGGTCCGACGATCGCGATGCGGTCACCGCGCTCCACTGAGAGCGACACGCGGTCCAGCACCACGTGCTCGCCGAACGACTTGCAGAGGTCATCCACACGCATCGGATTGCGCGCGCCGCGCTCGGTCGCGGGAAAGAAAAAGCGGACTTCGCGCGCCGCACGATGAAGCTCCACCGACCCCATTTTCTCGAGCTGACGAACGCGGCTTTGGACCTGGGCGGCCTTGCTCGCCTTGGCACGAAAGCGGCGTACGAACTGCTCGAGGTGCTCCTTTTCCTTTTCGAGGTTCTTTGCGCGGTTCTCGAGGAGCTCCCGCTCTTCCTCGCGCTGCGTGAGATAGCGCTCGTAGTTGCCGCGGAATGTGCGGACGCCTTCTGGTTCGAAGCTGATCACGCGGTTGACCTGTTCGTTGAGAAACTCCCGGTCGTGGGACACGAGCAGCAGGGCCTGGTCGTAGTTACTCAGAAACTTCGAGAACCAAGCTACCGAGGGCATGTCGAGATGGTTGGTCGGCTCGTCGAGGAGCAGTAGGCCCGGCTTCTGAAACAACAGCGAGGCGAGGACGGCCCGCATTTTCCAGCCTCCGCTCAGCTCCGAAAGGGGGCGTTGATGATCGGCTTGCGTGAATCCGAGCCCATGCAGGATTCCCTTGGCTTCGTGCTCGGAGAACCGGGCGTCGAGTGCGGCGCTTCGCTCGTGAAGCTCGGCGACTTCTGTCGCCACGGACACCAGCTCTTCCTCGTGGCCCTTGCTCGAGTGTTCGAGCTCCGCGAGCCGAGTCTCGTGTTGCTCGAGCTGCTCGCGAAGCTCCGGTCGGCCGGGGACGCTGTCGTACACGAAGGGCAGTACCCTCTCATTCGGAAACGACGCTATCTCCTGGGGCAGGAACCCGATGTGAACACCCGGCGCCAGCTTCACCACGCCGCCGTCGGGTTCGATGCTGCCTGCGAGCAAGCGGAACAGGCTCGACTTGCCCGACCCGTTTGGCCCCACCAGCCCGATGTGATCACCCTGGTGCACCTGGCACGAGAGCCCGTCAAAGAGCGTCTCTCCACCAAGTGCCAGCGAAACATCGTTGACCGAAGCAATCGTGCTCAAGCCAGCTCCGACCGGATCTTGATTTCGTTCAGCAACGTTCGGTGCACCGGGCACCTCTGAGCGATATTGAGCAGGCGTCGCCCTCGAGCTCGAGCTTCTTGTCGATCACGTCGATCATCCCGTCGTCCTTGTCGCAGTCCTCGCAGTCCTTGGCGTGAACCCGATCGTGGCGGAGGGTGACCCGTACCGCTTCGAGAGGCCACTCCTTCCTGCCCGCGTACATCTTCAACGTCATCGAGGTGCACGCACCGAGGCCAGCCAGCAGCAGCTCGTAGGGATTGGGCGCGACATCCGTGCCGCCTTTGTCGAGTGGCTCATCGGCCGCGAACGTGAGATGGCGGGCCTGAATCCGCTGCAAAAAGCCACTCGTCTTCCCCTCCACCACAACTTCGCCCTCCGGCGTGTCCTCGGGGACCTCTTCGGCAGGTTGCTCTGGCAGGTAGCGGCTGGCCCAGGCCGCTAGAACGTCGGCGACGTAGCGCGAGTCGCTCGGCCTGCCGAGCAGGTGATCGGCTCCGTCCAGGGAGATGAAGCTCTTGGGGTGCCGCGCCGCCTTGTAGATCATTCGGGCATTGTCGATCCCGACGACGTTGTCCTGCGGGGAGTGAAAGACCACGAGGGCCTTCTTCATGCTGCCAATCTGCTCGGCGTTGCAATGCTTCTGAAGGTCTTCGAGAAAACTCTTGCGGATCGTGAACTGGCGTCCGCCGAGGTCCACGTCGGCCTGCCCGTTGGCTTCGATCTCTTCGAGCGAAGCGTCGAACAGGCGCGCCACATGCTTCGGCTCGAAAGGGGCGCCGATGGTCGCGACGCCGACCGCTTCCGGGATCTGCCCAGCTGCGGCGAGCACCGCGGAACCCCCGAGGCTGTGGCCGATCAGCAAGGCCGGCGCCTGATATGCTTCACGTAACGCGTTCGCCGCAGCGACGATGTCGTTCACGTTGTGCGAAAACGTCGTTCCGTCGAAGTCGCCCTCGCTCTCGCCCAGCCCCGTGAAGTCGAACCTCAGGGTAGCGATACCCTTCTCGGCGAGCGCGGAGCTGATGTACCTCGCCGCACGGCTGTCTTTCGAGCAGGTGAAGCAATGAGCGAAGACGGCACACGCGATAGGATCGACCGCCGGCAAGTGAAGCCGTGCCGAAAGTGTCTGACCATCGCCACCCGTAAACTCAAATCGTTCGACATCCGTCGTCATAGCCCCTCCAGTGAGTGCCAAATGTACAACGTCCACCCCCCAACGTTACCCCCCACCCACATCCCGCAAGAAAGGGGACAATCCCCTTTTCCCGGGGGTTAAGGGAAGTGAGGAAACGGGGGAACTAACCCTTCGAAAAAGGGGACTATCCCCTCTTATTCGGCGGCTTCTAGGTAATGGGTTTGTTTGGGGGGGCCGTAGCCGAACTCTTCGAAGACTTCGCGGAGCTCTTCGGAGACCTCTTCTCGGGTGATGCCGAAGAACTCTAGGCCGAAGTCTCGGGGGCTTTCGTATTCGTGGTGGGCGACCATGGCTTCGTCGAGCTTGGCTTCGAAGGCCTCGCCGACCGGCATGCCGAGACGGTCGTACAGGTCCAGGATCGCCTTCTTCGGATCCTGAATCAGATCCTCGTAGCGAATCACGATGAACTGGTCTTCCGGGATCTCCTTGCGGCACTCGAGCGCATATCGGTAGTAGTCGTATCCGAGGCGCTTCAGCGCTTGAATCTCTTCGCCGTCGGGTCGGATGCTCGGTGAGTGCGCCTTCCAGGCCTGATAGAACATGTTCAAGAACGACGGCAGGCTGTCGTGCGGGTTGCGCACGAGGTACACGAACGCGGCGTCCGGGAACTTCTCGTGGACCGATCGCACGCGCGTCGAGAAGAATACATTCTTGTTCAAGAAGCGCTTGCCGCCCGCCTCGAAGACGTGACGTTTGATCGTGTTCTCGTAGTAGTCGAGGAAAGCGTTCCGCTCCTCCGGCTCCTGGCGGTCGATCCAGGTCTGGCTCGGCAGGTCCTCCATGAAGGGGAAGAGCAGACCCGTCGTCGGCGACGTAAGGCTATACAGGAGCGTGGCCACGTCTTCCTCGGCCTGGTCGAGGCTGAGGTGGTGAACTTCCTGCCAACGGCTCTCGAGCGGATTATTGAAGAAGTCGTACGCGCGGTGGAGCACCGATCCGACGCTGGTCTGAGCGAGTTTCATCAGTCGCTTGACGGTCTTGGTGGCCGTGATCGACGGGAGAATCGTTTGGTAGAGCTTCACCGTGGCGAAGACCTCGTCGTCCATGCTCATGAGCCGATGGGCGAGGGTGGTCCCGCTCCTCGGATTGGCGAAGACAAAAACCGGCCGCTCGACCTTTTGATCGCGGTACTCCGGGTACAACACCTCGTCGAGCGCACGGAAGGTGGCCGCCGTTTGTCGCATGCCGACATAGATCGGCGTGATCCAAGCAGTGGTCACGAGTCGGCCGACGGTTGGCCTCTTAAAGAGGACGCTTCCGATTTCTCGAAGGCCCCGTTTGTTGATGTACATCGTCGCTCCCCTACCTTGCCCTGGGCCAGTGTAGGGTCGGCCCATGAAATTGCTGGAAAAACCGGGCGAACGGTGCTCCGGCCCAGTTGAACGGGCTCCGCTATCCGGTGAGCGGAGGGCCTCTATTCGTCCGTCACGCAGCCTTCGGACGCGGACTTCACATTTTTGATGTACTTGTAAAGCGTCCCGCGCTTGGCCTTGAGCTCGGGCGCTTTCCATGCCGCCCGCCGTTTCGCCAGCTCGGCCTCGTTTACCTCGACATCAATGCTTCGCTTCTCGGCATCGATGGCGATGATGTCGCCGTCACGCACCAAGGCGATGGGGCCGCCCTCCTGCGCCTCGGGCGTGATGTGCCCGATGATGAAGCCGTGGGAGCCACCGGAGAAACGGCCGTCGGTGATGAGGGCGACGTCCTGTCCGAGCCCAGCGCCCATGATCACCGATGTCGGCGAGAGCATCTCGGGCATGCCGGGGCCGCCCTTGGGTCCTTCGTAGCGAATGACGATGACGTTGCCCTTGCTGATCTCTCCGCGCTCCATCGCTGCCAGCATGTCCTCTTCGCAGTCGAACACTTTGGCAGGGCCTTTGAAGTGGTACCCCTCCTTGCCGGTGATCTTGGCAACCGACCCGTCAGGCGCGAGGCTGCCTCGAAGAATCGTGATGTGCCCCGTCTTCTTGATCGGCGCATCCCAGGCGTGGATGACGTCTTGTCCCTCCGTGAGGTCTGGGAGATCGGCGAGGTTTTCGGCGAGCGTCTTCCCGGTGACCGTGAGACAGTCGCCATGAAGAGCTCCATGCGCCAGTAGATAACGAAGCACCGCCGGTGTTCCACCGACCTCGTGCAGGTCTTCCATCACGTACTGCCCGCTCGGTTTGAGATCCGCGAGAAAAGGCACTCGATCGCTGACGGTTTGGAAGTCGTCGATCGTCAATGGAACATCGATCGCGCGCGCCATCGCGATCAAGTGCAACACCGCGTTCGTCGATCCGCCGAGCGCCATGATCGTCACCATGGCGTTCTCGAACGCCTCGCGCGTCATGATGTCGCGGGGCTTGATGTCCCGTTCGAGCAGCAACTTGATCGCTTCCCCTGCGCGCAGGCATTCCTCCTGTTTTGCAGGGTCTTCAGCCGGCGTTGACGAGCTGTAGGGCAGGGACATGCCCATGGCCTCGATCGCGGATGCCATCGTGTTTGCGGTGTACATGCCACCACACGCACCCGCGCCCGGACACGCGTGCTCGATGATGTCGAGACGTTTGCTCTCGTCGATCGATTTCGCGAGGAGCTCGCCATACGATTGAAACGCCGAAACGATATCGAGCTTCTCGCCTTCGCTTCCGCGTCCGGCACGAATCGTTCCACCGTAGATCATCAACGCCGGACGATTGAGCCGTCCGATCGCGATCATGCAACCCGGCATGTTCTTGTCGCATCCGGGAATCGAGATGTTCGCGTCGTACCATTGCGCGGCCATGACGGTTTCGATCGAGTCGGCGATCAAGTCGCGCGACTGAAGCGAGTAGCTCATGCCGTCGGTGCCCATCGAGATCCCGTCGGACACTCCGATGGTGTTGAATCGCATGCCGACGAGGCCTGCCTCGACCACCCCACGCTTTACGACGGCGGCGAGGTCGTTGAGGTGCATGTTGCAGCTGTTGCCCTCGTACCAAACCGCCGAGATGCCGACTTCTGGTTTGTTCAGGTCCTCACGCGTGAGGCCGGTCGCGTGCAGCATTGCCTGCGAGGCGCCCTGCGACGGGGGTTGGGTGATTCGACTGCTGTACTTGTTGAGTTTTCTGCTCATTGGGGCTGCGGAGTCTAGCACTCTGAAATGCCCACCCTGCGACTTCGGCCGTTGGCTTGACTGAGTTCAGCCCCGGTCCTACGTCTGTTCAAGAAAATTTGAACAAACTGAGCTATTCGAGTGTCCAGCGCAGCCGCCAAACAACAAGACCCTAATGATTCTCAGCCTTTGTGGCGCGAGGCTGAGCTGCGAGCGGCCGACGCAATGGGCCGGCTGATGGAGTTCTGGGGTTTTCGACGCCATATGGGCCGTCTCTGGACGATCCTCTATCTCTCCCCGGAGCCGATGACGACCGCCGAGCTCGCGGAAACCCTCCAACTCAGCAGCAGCGCCGTGAGCCTATCGCTCGGAGAGCTCGTGCATTGGGGCGCGGTCCGCAAGACCTGGCGTCCCGGCGAGCGAAAGGACTTTTACCAGGCGGAAAGCAGTGTTTGGAAGCTCCTTCGCCGCGTCTACGAGCGTCGTGAGCTCAACCTCATTCGCGAGGCCATCGACGCCTTCGGTGACGCGCAGCGGCATCTCGATGAAACCCGGAGCCAGCTAGGTGGGGAGGATCGGCGGCGCGTGGACTACATGCACAAGCGACTTTCGCGCCTGAGTGCGCTATCAAAGGCCGGCGAACGGCTGGTTCGGCTGCTCGTCGCAGGCCGCATGATCAACCCCGCGGATCTGCAATCCGCGGAAGAAGAAGATTGATGCACCAGGGGAGACTCAACGGAGGCCTGCGATGTCGTTGATTGCGGCAGTCCGATCGGACGCTTCGTCCGATGTGCTCACGAGCCTGCAGGCCGTGTGCGATTCGCAGGGGCTCGAAGACCTTTCCGCCCACTTGGCCGACCTCGCCGACTTGGTGAAGTTGGACATGGCCAAGCTCGAGGACGGCATCCAGGGGCTTCCCGTCGGTGAGAGCGTGGTTCACAAGAGCGCCCACCATTTGCTCGAGATTGCAGGCAAGCGCCTCCGCCCGATGTGCGTGGCCTTGGCCTCGCGGCTGGGATACGGCCTCGACGAAAGGACCCGTGAGTTCGGGGTGGCCGTCGAGCTCGTGCATTGCGCGACGCTCCTTCACGACGATGTAGTCGACGCAGGCGATCAACGCCGTGGCGTGCCTGCTGCGCGCACCCTCTACGGGAACGCTGCTTCTATTTTTGCAGGCGACTGGCTGCTCGTAGATGCGCTTCGGCGTGTGCGTTCCGCCGAAATGCCGGATGTTTTGGTTCGGCTACTCGACATCATCGATGAGATGATTTTTGCCGAGGCGATTCAGCTCGAGAACCGCGGCCGCATCGACGCGCGCATGCGGACTTACATGCAGGTCGTCGAGGGCAAGACCGCCGCGCTGTTCCGTTGGGCCATGTTTGCTGGCGCCCGTGCGGGTGGCCTCGACGCAGAGGCGTGTAAGGCACTCGAAGAGTACGGGCTCCACCTCGGAGTCGCGTTTCAGTTGATCGACGACCACCTCGACTACGCCGGGGACGGCTCGACTATCGGCAAGTCACCGTTCACCGACTTGCGCGAAGGTAAGATGACCCACCCGGTGATCGTCGCTCTCGAACGGGACCCCTCGCTCCGGCCCGTTCTCGAAGAGCTGGTCGAGAGCCCGCCCGCCGAAATTCCAGAAGAAGCGAAATCGCGCTTGTTGTCCGCGCTCACTCACACAGGCGCGCTCGAGTCGACGCGCGAGCTCGCGATTCGCAAGGCCGACGCGGCCTGCTTGGCGTTAGACGGCCTGCCCGAGAGCCGCGCGCGACATGCACTGATTACGGTGGCCCGAGCCACCGTTCACCGGGAGTCCTAGCGTGCAACGAAGAGAGATGCATTGATGTCTAAGCAACCACCATCCGTGACTAGCCGGATCCCGGGGTTCTACCGAGAGCACGTCGAAGTGCGGCTTCGAACCATGCTCGAGACGGGCCTGCTTTCCGAGGAGTCAATTCGCCATTTGCAAGACGGCGGGCGGCTCACGCTCGATGTCGCCGACCACATGAGCGAGAACGTCATTGGGGTGCACGGCTTGCCCCTGTCGGTCGCCCTCAACTTCCGCGTGAACAGCAACGACGTGTTGGTGCCGATGGCCGTCGAAGAGCCCTCCGTAGTGGCGGCTGCGTCGAATGCGGCCCGTCAGGTGCGGATGACTGGCGGCTTCTTCGGCGAGGCTAGTGCGCCCATCATGACTACGCAGGTTCAGTTCGATGACGTCCCCGATCCACACGAGGCCAAGGCTCGCGTTGAAGCCAAACGGGATCTGATTTTCCAGATCGCCGACGAAGCCATCCCAGGAATGGTTTCCCGCGGCGGTGGTTGTCGCGATCTCGATGTGCGCGTGCTCGACGAAGACGGCGGCGTGCTGGTCGTGCACCTCTACGTTGATGTCGGTGATGCGATGGGCGCCAACGTCGTCGACGCGGTCGCCGAAGCGGTCGCCCCGCGCATTCACGAGCTCACTGGCGGCACGGTTGGCCTTCGCATCCTGAGCAATCTGCCATTGCGCCGTCGGGTACAGGTGGCTTGTGACGTCAGCGTCGACGCTCTCGGCGGGCCGGAGCTGGCGGACGGCATCGTCAAGGCTAGCCGTTTTGCCGAGCTCGATCCCTTCCGTGCGGTCACCCACAACAAAGGCGTGATGAACGGTGTCGACGCCGTCGCTCTTGCGATGGGGCAGGACTGGCGCTCGATCGAAGCGGGGGCACATGCCTTCGCAGCCGTGACCGGCACCTATAAGCCGCTGGTCGTTTGGAGCCGCACCGATAGCGGCGTGCATGGCGAGCTCGACATGCCGATGGCTGTCGGGACGATCGGAGGTTCGACGCGAGTTCATCGTGGCGTACGGGCGGGCTTCGAGCTGATGGGCGTGAAGAACGCTGGAGAGCTGGCTGTCGTCATGGGCGCGGCCGGCATGGCGTCCAATCTGGCGGCGCTTCGCGCGCTTGCGGGGGAGGGGATTCAGCGTGGGCACATGCGGCTCCACTCGCGCAAGCAGGAGGTGCAGGAGAACGCACGGCTTCAGGCCAAGAAGCTCAAACGGGGTGGTCAGTGAGCGAGCCGGTTCACCAGATCCCGTCGCCCAATCCGGGTTCCGGGGAGATGTTCGATCACATCGCGGGACGCTATGACCTGTTGAACAGGGTGATGTCGATGGGCATCGATCAGTCGTGGCGTCGCAAGACGGTGGCTGCGATGCAGCTTCCGGCCGGCGCTCGCGTTCTCGACCTGGCGACTGGGACAGGCGACCTTGCCCTCATGATCGCCCGACTTCACCCCGACGCGCACGTCGTGGGGAGCGACCCTTCGAGCCGAATGCTGGAAGTTGGCGTCGAGAAAGTAGCACGCAGCGGCCTCGCCGATCGGGTGGATCTGCAACTCGGTAATGCGCAGGCCCTCCCTTACGAAGATGATTCGTTCGACGGGTGCTGCATCGCTTTTGGAATTCGCAATGTTCCCGACCGAAGCGCAGCGCTCGCGGAGATGGCGCGGGTGACCAAGTCAGGCGGCCGCGTCGCCGTGTTGGAGCTTGGCGAACCGAGTGTGGGTTGGCTCAGTCCAATTGCCCGTTTCCACGTCCGCAAGGTGATCCCGCGCATCGGCGGAATACTTTCGGGCTCGCGAGAGTACAAGTACCTCCAAGAGTCGATCGCCGCGTTCCCGGCGGCGGACGAGTTTGCCAAGCAGATGCAGGGGTGCGGATTGAATGTTCTCGACGTGAAACCGCTGACCTTTGGCGCGTGCACGTTGTTCGTCGCTGAGCCGAAGGAGGCCGCGTCATGAGGGCCCAGGGTGCAGCATTCGCGTTCGAAGGGGCGCCGACTCGGGAAACATCCCGGTCGTTCTTGGAACAAGCATTTCGGACCCGCGCTTCCACGGCGAACAACCTCATCGTGACGGTGCCGGCGCCGGTTGCGCCCCCGGATGCATTGCTTCGCGCGTTTCCGCAAGAGGCCAGCATTTTATGGGACCCGCCGCAGAGCGATGCATGTTCGGGGCTTGGCGTCGCGAAGACCCTGGCGCCCAATGCGCCTGCCATCGGTGACTTCTTCGACGCCACCGATCACGTGGCCAACGCATCGAGCCCCTTGCCACGCGTTTTTGGGGGCTCTTCTTTTGCGCAGGGTGCTGCGCGAGAGATGCCTTGGGAGAGCTTCGGCGACGGCTTCCTCTTGTTACCCACATGGACCTATCACGTCGGCGAGCGAGCTTGGCTGTCCCTTGCCGTATGTGAGTCGGAGGGAGCGACCGTCGAACAGGTTCTCGACGTGTTCGATACGATTTGGAACAGCCTCGAACGACCGATCGGCGTGATTCCGTCGCCGATCTCGGTGCGCCGCATCGATGAAGCCGATCACCAGACTTGGTCGCGCCAGGTCGACGATATCCGACGCAAAATCCAAGACGGTGTCGTCGAGAAGGTCGTTGCCGCGCGACACTGTGTCGTCGAGCTCGAGACGGGCGCTGGCTCTCTCGACGTGCTCAAGCGCCTCGAAGAGCGGTTCCCCGGCTGCACTCGTTTCGCACTGTGGCGGGGCGACGCGGCGTTCTTGGGCGCCACCCCCGAGCTCTTGATTTCACGTCGTGGGCCGTCGGTTCTGAGCGAGGCGCTGGCCGGCTCGACCGCGCATGGTGATGCCGCGCGCATGATGGCGAGCTCGAAGGAGCGCGAGGAGCATCAGCTGGTCGTGCAAGCGATTCTCAAGGCGCTCGATCCGTTTTGCGATTCCGTTCGTTCCGCTCCGGAGCCGAGCGTTCGCGAGCTTCCAAACCTGCTGCACATGCAGACGCCGATCGAAGGGCACCTTCGCGAGCCGACGCATATCCTTGCGCTCGTTCAGGCATTGCACCCTACGCCTGCGGTGGGCGGTGTTCCCACGGACGAAGCGATTCAGTGGATTGTCGAGCACGAGGCGCTGGCCCGCGGCTGGTACAGCGCGCCGGTCGGTTGGACCGATGCCGCTGGCGATGGTGAGTTCGTCGTCGCACTGCGCTCCGGTTTGCTTCGCGACGGGAAGGCCTGGGTCTACGCTGGCGCCGGAATCATGGCCGACTCCGATCCCGATGCGGAGTACGCGGAGACCGAGCTCAAGATGCAGGCGCTTCTAGGAGCGCTCCATGGGGACGGTCGCTGATTTACAGAGTGAGTGGGCGCGTCTCGTCGTCCACAGCTTCGTCGAGGCAGGCGTTCGTGACGCGGTCATCAGTCCAGGCTCGCGTTCCACGCCGTTTACGATCGCGGCACTAGAGCAGGCGGGGCTTCGTTGCATCAGTGCGCTCGATGAGCGATCCGCCGCGCACTACGCGCTGGGACAAGCGCGCGCGACCGGACGCCCTTCGTTGATCCTGTGCACCTCTGGAAGCGCCCCGGCAAACTACTTTCCGGCCGTGATCGAGGCTAGCGAGGCGGGCGTGCCTCTAGTGGTCCTCTCGGCGGACCGCCCCCCCGAGCTTCTACGTTGCGGGGCCAATCAGACGACCGACCAAGTTGGGCTCTATGGCCGCCACGTCCGTTTCTTTGCGCAGATTGGCGAGGCGCGCGATGACGACCTCACCCTGCGGGCCGTAAAGCGGCTGGCAACTCGCGCGGTTTTCGAGGCGCTTGGACACCGCCCGGGGCCCGTGCATCTCAACGCGCAAGCGCGAAAACCGCTGGAGCCGACGGTCGCGCGCAGCGAGGATGCCGGCGTCCATGCTCGCGTCCAGGCGATCCTTCAAGAACCCCTGCGTGCGTTGTCCGCCTCGCGCGGTGTCGACGCGGATGCGGTGAAGAGTGTGGTCCGCGCGCTCGATCAAGCGGCCCGCCCCTTGGTCTTGTGCGGACCTGCTCCAGCCCAACAGGCCGAGATCCGCGGCGATCTGCAGGAGCTTGCAGACCGCGCGGGGCTTCTGATCGCCGCCGAGTCGTCGGCTCAGCTTCGGTTTGGGGCCGGGGCCGACTCGGTGCTCGGAGCGCTCGACACCGCTTGGCGCGCGAACGGAGGGGGCGACGCGCTCACTCCCGATTTCGTTCTACAGCTCGGTGCGAACCCAACCTCGAAGGGATGGGAGGACCTTTGCCTGGCGCACCGGATTCGGCGTGCGGTCGTGCATCCGTGGGACTGGGTCGACCCGGCATCGAATGCCGAGATGATCATCCAGGCCGATGTTGGGGATTTCATTCGAGCACTGGCCCGCGAACGCTTCACTGCGGCCTCGAGGGACTCAGCGTTCGTCTCCAAGCTCCAGCGAGCAGAGCAAATCGTCTGGGCTGCTGCCGATGACGTGCTCAGCGCGGCGGACGACCAACTCACGGAAGCCGGGGTCGCGCGTGCGGTCCGTGATGCGGCTCCCGCACAGAGCGCGCTCGTCCTTGGCAATAGCCTTCCGATTCGCAACTTCGACACTTGGGTGCGGCCGAGCGAGGCAGCGCTTCGGATCTTTTCCCAGCGCGGCGTGAGCGGCATCGACGGAGTGGTTTCTGGTGCCGCGGGCGTTGCGTCGTGCACCCCTGAGGCGACGGCCCTGCTCGTTGGCGACGTGAGCTTTCTGCACGACATCAACGGCCTGCAACTCGCTGCGCAGGCGGCGAGACCGCTCGTCGTGATCGTGGTGAACAACGGTGGCGGCCGGATCTTCGAGCAACTCCCGATCGCGCGCCTGGGCAAGGAAGAATGGCTTCCCTACTTCACGACGCCCCATGATGCGAGCATGGCGGGCGCCGCTTCGATCTACGGATGCGCGTTTGAGACGGCAGGGGCCGTCTCGGAACTGCGCGTCGCGCTCGAATCGGCCTATGGCCGGGAGGGATGCACCGTCATCGAAGCCGTGGTTCCGCCGCACGGTTCGGCAGAACAAAATCAGGCGCTCCATTCCGCCGTCGAGCAAGCGTTGCAGCGTGAGGGTCTTTGATGTGGCTCTTGCTGCACGGCTTCACCGGCTCGCCTCGAAGCTGGGACCGTGTAGTGGACGCCGCTGGGCTCGAGCAAACACCGCTCATGCCGACCTTGGTCGGACACGGCCGCGATTGGCAGGTCAGGGAGGTCGAATCGTTCGAGAGCGAGGTCACGCGGCTCGTCCCCCTCGCATCGAGCGCAGGGCAACCGCGACTGCTGTGTGGGTACTCGATGGGCGCGCGAGTTGCGCTGGGGCTGCTCGCACGCCAGCCGCACCTTTTCGATGCGGCGTTGCTGATCGGCGTGCACCCTGGACTGACCAACGAAGCGGCCCGTTCGGAACGTCGGCAGGTCGATGCGAGTCGCGCGCACTCTCTCAGGGACGAGGGCCTCGAAGCGTTCGTCGCTGCGTGGGAAGAGTTGCCGCTATTCGCGAGCCAACGTGATCTCTCTCCTGAAGTCAGGGCGGGCCAACAGAACATCCGCCTTGGTCACGAGCCCGAGGGCCTGGCGCGAGCGGTCGAGATGCTCGGGCTGGCCGAGATGCCGAACTATCGTCCGGCGATCGCTGCTCTCGAGGTTCCGATCACGCTCATGACCGGAGCGCTCGACGCCAAATTCTCCGAGATTGCCGACACGATTGCAGCAGAAAACACTCACGTCGACGCAGAGGTCGTCGACGGGGTGGGACACAACGTAGTGCTCGAAGCGCCGGCGGCTGTTGCCGCTGCGTTGAAGCGAATTGAGGGGAAGGCGCGCGGATGACCGACGTCGAGCCAGGCTCAATCCGTGCATGGGTACTTGCCGCGCGTCCTGCGACCCTCACCGCCGCGTTTGCACCGGTCGCGGTGGGTACGGCGTGTGCCTGGCGTGTCGGCGCGCTTCGTTGGGACGCCGCGCTTGCGGCACTTTTCGGCGCCTTTCTGATCCAGATCGCGACGAACTTCGCAAACGACATGTTCGACTTCCAAAAAGGGGCCGACAACGAAGAGCGCCTCGGCCCGACGCGGGCGGCACAGGCGGGCCTGCTCACCGTGCCGCAGCTCCGCCGTGGGATCATCACCACGTTCGCACTCGCGCTTGGAACGGGCATCTACCTGACGTGGATCGCAGGACCAGCCGTCGTCGTCATCGGCCTTGCGTCGATGGCCGCGGGCCTCGCGTACACCGGTGGCCCTTTTCCGCTTGCCTACCATGGCCTTGGTGATGTGTTCGTCATGGTCTTCTTCGGTTTCGTAGCTGTGTGTGGGACGGCCTTCGTGCAGGCCTTGTTCGTACCCCAGATCGCATGGGCGGCGGCGATCCCAATCGGCGCTTTGGCGACCGGGATTCTGGTCGTGAACAACGTGCGCGACTTCGAAGGTGACGCTCGCGCGGGCAAAACGACACTGGTGGTTCGGTTCGGAAGGGAAGGGGGCGTGAGGGAGTACGCCTTCTTGCTGGCTGTGGCCTACGCGACGCCCGTCGTCATCTTCGCTTTGGGTTGGACCAGCGCCTGGGTATGCCTCCCCTTGCTGACCATCCTTTGGGGCGTCCGCCTGTTTCGCTCGGTCGTGAACGACCGCGGGATAGCCCTCAATGAGACGCTCGCCGAAACCGCTAAACTCCTTTCCCTGTTCGGCATTCTCTTCGCAATCGGGATCGCGCTGTGACCGAGCTCCACGCGGAAATCGACGTGCTTGAAGGCGAGCTGCCCGAAGCCCTCGTTGGCGCCGCCGCGGGTTTGTCCAAGCGAACGTTCGCGGTGCTTCGGCTCGCGCGAGGCGACGGGACGACCGGGCTCGGAGAGGCCTCTCCGTTGCCCGGCTACTCACCCGATTCAATGGCTGAGGTTTGCGGCGAGCTTCAGCGCCTCGCTGACGCGCCGGTTACCGCGGACCCGCTGGCGAGCCCGCTCGACCTCCTCGTGGATGCCTTTGCGGCGTGCCCGCTGATGCTGCCTTCCTCACGCTTTGCACTCGAAACCGCTCTGCTCGACTGGCTCGGTCACACGCGTGGCGAGCCGGTGCATCAAGTCCTTGGCGGCGATGTCGAGAGGCAGTCGATTCCAATCGCAGACCTCGTGTTGGCAGCGAGTCCCGCTGCGTGGCCCGCGTGCGCTGAAGCGCTCGTCACAGATGGGGCCACGCATCTGAAGTTGAAGGTTGGAACCGATCTCGACGCGGAGGTGGCCGCCCTGCAGACGGTGCGCAGGGCGCACCCGAAGCTTCCCCTCCGGCTCGACGCCAACCGCCGCATCTCGCTCGAAGCCCTTCGCCGGCATGCCGACTCGCTGGAGGCTCTCGAGCTGGAGCTGTTCGAGGAGCCCGTGGCGCCCGAAGAGTGGCCGGCCGCACTGGATCTGCCACTGCCGTTCGCGTTGGACGAGTCGCTGCGCGACGAGGAGCTGTCACAGCGGCTCCTCGGGAGCGGAAGCATCCGTGCCGTCGTCATCAAGCCGATGGTTCTCGGTGGGCTGCGGGCCTCCTTCGCGGTAGCCGAGCGCGCCGCAGCGCATGGCGCCGAGTACCTGGTATCGCACACCTTCGACGGACCGATCGCGAGAGCGGTCACTGCCGAGCTCGCGCTCGCGCTTCAAGCCGAGCTTGCAGCTGGACTCGGTTCGCATCCAGCTCTCGCGCTCTGGCCGCCCCATCGCATCGCCGCGATCCGCGGCCGGCAGATCACGCCACACGATGCGCCTGGGTTGGGGCTTCACTTCGAAGAGGATCCCGATGCATGAGCTCAGCGTGCTCGCGGCCGCGAACGAAGCTCCGAAGCGCGATTGCGTGATCGCCGACGAGAGGGTTTGGTCCTACGCCGACCTGGCGAAGCGCGTCCGTGCCGCCCTCGGTTTGCTCCGAGCCCAAGGCGTCGAGCCCGGGGACCGGGTCGCTCTCACGCCCGACGTGGATGTCGACTCGATTGCCTGGTTGTACGCACTTTTTGAGCTCGGCTGCCCTGCAGTCCTGCTACACCCGCGTCTCACCGACCGCGAGTGTGCCGTCGTGTTGGGGGAGGCACAGCCCAGGTACAGGATCGCCGAGCCAATGCCTGACGACGCGTCGGGCGAGGAGACCTTGGCGTTCCCTCCGGTTTCCGCCGAGCGAACCCTGGCTATCGTGTACACGTCTGGCTCTCGCGGCAGGCCCCGAGGGGCCCGCCTGTCACATCGCGCGTTCATCGCGTCGGAGGCCGCACACGCCGCAAACCTCGGATGGCTTCCCGAAGATCGCTGGCTGCTGAGTATGCCCCCCGCCCACGTCGGGGGTCTCTCGATCCTGACTCGCTCCCTAATCGCGAGAAGCTGCGTCGTGTTGAGCCCGGGGACGTTCGATCCGGAGGAGGTCACACGCGTCATGGCTCGGCATCGAGTGACGCTCTGCAGCGTGGTTCCGACGATGCTTCGCCGGATGCTGGCTCTCGAACAACCTGCGTGGACGCCAAGCGGGGAGCTCCGCGCGGTCTTGGTTGGGGGCGCGCCGTTCTCTGATTCGCTGCGTGAGCTGGCGGCGAAGCGAAACGTTCCAACCCTAGCGACCTATGGATGCACGGAAGCCTGTTCCCAGATCACGACGCAGACCGCGGAGCAAAGCGGAAGACCTGGATCAGGCGCGCCGCTGCCGGGCATCGAGCTGCAGATCCAAGAGGGCGAAATCCAGGTTCGTGGCAGCGTGCTGATGGACGGATATCTTGGTCAGGACCGCAGCGGAGACCCTTGGACTTCGGACGGGTGGCTTCGCACAGGAGACTTTGGTTCCCTCTTGGCAGATGGTCAGCTCCTCGTCCGGGGCCGCATCGACGATCTCATCGTGACGGGCGGCGAGAACGTGGCCCCGCAAGAAGTCGAAGTGTGGCTCGAAAGCGTATCGGGCATCTCGTCAGCGTGTGTCTTCTCGGTACCCAACGACGAGTGGGGGCAGGAAGTGGTCGCCGCGATCGCGGTCGACTCAACCCGATACAGCGCGGACACCCTTCGCGACAGGCTCGCGGAAGAGCTCGCGACCTACAAGCATCCCAAACGAATCTGCGTCGTCGATGCGCTGCCGATTAATCGCTCCGGGAAGGTCGATCGCGCGGCGGTCGAGCTCCAATTTGCCGGCCAGTTGCGTCCGCTTTTGCATCTGTAGGCGTCGCGGGTTTCTGCTAGGGTTCGGCCCTCGACAGGGAGACCAGCATGGCAGATCAGATCAACGCCTCACACATTCTACTCATGTACTCGGGCTCGGAGCGTTCCTCCGCGACGCGCAGCAAAGAGGAAGCCGAATCTCAAATCGCCGATATCGACCGGCAGCTGCAGGGCGGCGCCGACTTCGCCGCGCTCGCACGTGAGCACTCTGACTGCGGCTCGGCACAAGCGGGCGGTGATTTGGGTGGCTTTGGCCGAGGTCAAATGGTCAAGGGATTTGAAGACGTTGCCTTTGCGCTGAGCGTCGGCGACACCAGCGGGGTCGTCGAGACCCCATTCGGCTTCCACATCATTAGCCGGACTGGCTGAGAAACTCGCGCACGATGAGTCGGTAGCCCTCACGGAAGGTCGGGTGCTCGAATCGGTAGCCGGTCTCCCGAAGTCGGGCGTTGAGACAACGCTTGTTGAGTCGCTCGGTCTGCTGGGTCTGGCCCGCCGGCGGTGCGGGTACGCCGAGCTCGGTGCTCAGCCAGCTCACGACGTCTGCGGTCGTGACCGGTTCGTCATCGGAGCCCAAGTAGAGCGCTTCCGGATGTTCGAGGCGCATCAGATGATGCAAAGCCCCGGCGCAATCGTCCACATGAATGCGATTGGTCCAACTGTCGGTTGCGGTGGCTTCACCCTTCCAGACTTTGCGCACGAGCCGCGTTCTTCCCGGCCCGTAGATTCCCGATAGTCGTACGTTGATCCCCGTCTCCGGCGCATCTCGGATGATCGCTTCAGCTTCGAGCAGAACGCGCCCGTTGAATCGGG
The DNA here is from genome assembly GCA_019313915.1 of Deltaproteobacteria bacterium. GTDB lineage: Bacteria > Myxococcota_A > Polyangia > Polyangiales > Houyiibacteriaceae > SG8-38. Next base: position 1,261 of record JAFDAJ010000045.1, on the reverse strand, counting down.
GTGGCACGGTTGCCGAGTCCTCGTCCACCCACGCCCCGTCGTCCTGGCCATACACGGCGGTACTGGATGTGAAGAAGACCCGTTGCAGCGGACAACCGGCGGTCCGCAGCGCTCCCAACAGATCACGCAGCCCGTCGACGTAGACCGATCGATACTGGTCTTCGTCCCTTCGGTCGGCGCTTGCCGTGTAGAACACGTAGTCGAAGGCGGCGGGCGGCGCGTCGAAGCCTCTCGGTTCGGTTAGGTCGATGCGCCACGGCCGCACCGCCTCTGCAAGGGCCTCGACGCGACGGCGCACGCCCCAGACCTCGCACCCGTCCGCCAGCAGCCGGGTCGCAAGCGCGTTTCCCACGTCACCGCAACCGGCGATCAATACTTTGTCTGACATGCCTCAGCCACAAAGGCGGTTGCCGCCCTTGCCCTTGGCTGAATATGCGAAATCGTCAGCGCGTTTCAAGACGACTTCGACCGTGTCTCCCGGGCGGGCGATGCTCAGCCCTGCGCTCGCCATGACTGGGTTTGCGGCGTCGAACTTCATGCCCACCTCGCGGATCGCCGTGACGAAACGATTTCCCGCGATGTGCCCCTCTTCGTGATTCGTATCCGGGAGCACGATCACGAACTCGTCACCACCGTAGCGGCCCACGACATCGACTTCACGCGTGGATCTTCGGAGTGCGTCCGCCACGCTTTGAAGCACCTGATCGCCTTCGAGATGTCCATGAATGTCGTTGACCCGCTTGAACTGGTCGAGGTCGATCATCACGACGGCCATCGGTCGTCCACGATTCAACCATGCCAGCCCCTGCTCGATGTGGCTCAGGATGTGGCGGCGGTTCCAGAGCTTAGTCAATGGGTCCTGACGTGAGAGCTCTGCGAGGCGTTCGTTGGCGACCAGCAGTTGGTTCTCGCGTTGATTGATCTTCTGGAGCAGGGTGGCGACGATCGCAGTTCCGAACATTAGCAAGACGGTGACCAGAAACGCTTGCAAGAATCCTTCCATCGCGTCGGGCGGCTGCGACTGCAGCCATAGGGGGCCGTCGGGCGCGAACGGCAGCGCACCACGGACCTCCATGATGACCACGGTCGAGTACATCGCTGCGCCAATGCTCGACAGCAGGACGCCCATTCTTGGTGTCACCACGAGGGAGTTGACGATGCCTAAGACGAAATAGAGCGCGACGATCACGGTACGGGAGGAGCCGATTCGCTGTACGATGAACGTAAGCAGCGCCATATCGAGGATGCCGCCCAAGAAGGG
>JAFDAJ010000171.1 GCA_019313915.1 Deltaproteobacteria bacterium | reverse complement strand
AGTTCGACTGGGTGATGAGGGTAGCGGCCCGGGCCCGCGCCATATGCCGGGCCAGCGCTCGCACCTGTTTCGCAGCAGTGCCCGTGATCGCTTCGGTGGCCTCTGGAGTGTAGTTGGCAAGCTGCTCGCGCAACGACTCGAAGACGGGCCGCACCTCGACCTCACCGTCGAGCGTCTCGACCTCGTAGCGGCCTTCGAGCGCGGGCTGCGCTTCGTCGAGCGAGAGGCTTCGTTTGCTGGCCTCACGGAGCTCGCCCGTGGCGGCGTCGTGGAAGTAAAAGATGTCGTCGGCGCCACCCTGTTTCAGATCGGCCTGACGCAGGAAGCGCTGCGTGTCGGTGCGGACGAGTAGAGGCAGGTCCGTCTGCTCCCGGATGAAGTCCGCATCGTAGATTCCCTCTTCTACGATCACGTGCGCCATGGAGAGGCCCAGCGCAGCGTCGGTCCCGACCTCGATGGGAAGCCACAGGTCGGCGTGGATCGCTGAGGCGCTAAAGTCTGGGGCGATGCAGACGACGGTCGCACCGTGGTAGCGAGCCTCATTGATGAAGTGGGCGTTCGGGATCTGGGTGTACGTGGGATTGCCGCCCCAGATGAGAATTAGATCCGAATAGAAGAGGTCGTCGCCCGAGCTTGCAAAGGAAATCTTGCCCATGGTTGCCATCGCGCCCGGGTGGTGATCTCCGACCTCGCAGTTCACGTTGAGGATCGGCGTATCGAGCACGTGGCCGGCGCGGTAGGTCCCTACGGTGTTGCAGCCGTTGCTACCGTTGCCTCCAGGGTCCCAGACGATCGACGCGGGACCATCCTCGAGCAGCGCGTCGATGGTGCGGTCAGCGACGTCGCGGAGAGCTTCCTCCCAGGAGATGCGCTTCCAACGTCCCGCGCCGCGCGGACCCATGCGTTTGAGCGGGTAGCGCAGCCGCGACCCGTCGTACATGCGCTGGCTGAAGCAGGCGCCTTTCTGGCAGCCGCGTGGGTTATAGTCGGGGACCTCGGGATTGGTCTGCTCGTAGGTGGCCGCCTGTTCCTCGCGGAAGACCACACCGTCCTTGACGTAGACGTTCCAGTTACAGCCGCGCTGGTACCAGCAGTTGATCTGATGAGTGCTCTTGTGGACCGAGTCCCAAGTGAAGCGTTGGCGGTAGAGATCGCTCCAGTCGTTGTAGGCGGGGACCTCCGCGAAGAAGCTTTCTGGTAGCGCCGCCGCTTCCTGTTCCTGGCAGCCGAGCTGTAGCCGCCCCAACGTGAGAGTGATTCCCAGGGCGCCGGTCGCGTGGATGAAATCGCGTCGCGTTACTCCAGCCATCGTGTCTCTCCTCGCAGCCCTCTCACCTGTGCGGGCCCCAGTTCCCAGTCGATTCGGTCTATGTTGATATCGTATGCATAGAATGTGTACTGCAAGCTGACCTACAGCAATGGTGTTTTGGAGGGCTTTTTCGGCTCCCCACCACCCTGCGAAGGAGCCCCGAGATGAAAGCCCGCTCAAGCTTCAGCCCACGGCCATGATTCGCGCGGCTTGGACGGATGAGAAGGTCGGAGCCATCGGAGAGGTGAACGTGGCCGTCGTGCACGCGTTTCGGCGCGCAAGGGTTTGACGTTACTATGAGCGTGATCTGTGGCAGGCTCGGCCCGTTATGACGAAACGCAATCTGGACGAGCGGGTGGCCGTGGTGACAGGAGCTGCCAGCGGGATTGGACGCGCGATAGCGCAAAACCTGGCAAGCAAGGGCTGTCACTTGGCGCTGGTGGACGTCGACGAATCGGGGCTCGAGGAGACCCGGTCGTCCGTTGCTCGAGACGATCGCCGGTGCACGACGCACATCGCAGACGTTTCAGATAAAGTGCGGATGCAAGCGCTGCCTGACGAGATTGCGGCGGCGCACGGTCAGGTGCACATCCTCGTCAACAATGCGGGCGTATCGGTCGGTTCGATGTTCGCTGACCACAGCATCGAAGACGCCGAATGGGTGGTCGGTGTCAACCTCTGGGGGGTGCTCTACGGCTGCAAGTTCTTCCTTCCGCACCTCAAGCAGGCCGACTGGGCACAGATCGTCAACCTGTCGAGCTTGTTTGGTTTCTTCGGGATGCCGGGCCAAGCTTGCTATTCGATGACGAAGGCGGGTGTGAAGGCGCTGAGCGAGGCGCTTTGGACCGAGCTCGCCAACACGAACGTCTCGGTGACCTCCGTACACCCCGGACTCATTCGAACCGCGCTCATCCGGAGCTCGCGAATCGAGGACCCCGAAGAGCGGGAAAAGGCAATCGAGATGGCCGACAAGTACGGCACCGATCCGGACAAGGCCGGCCGGCTGATCGTGCGGGGCATCGAGCGTAACCAGCGCCGTGTTCTCATCGGAGGCGACGCGCGCGCCTCGGACTGGCTCAAGCGAGCATTCCCGACCGGCTTCCACGGAGCGCTGACTTTCGCCTTCAAAAAGGCAAACGTGACCGGGATGCAGCCCTGAAAGAAGGATGGTTCCTGTAGGCGTTGGGCCAACTTTGAGACGAGATTGGGAGTATTGTGACCCACGCTCGGCTACAAGGACAACCTCTCCAACATCATTCGGCACGGGCTCGCCGTTGATCTCGAACGTGGGAAGGAGATCCTTTTCTCGCCTGGCGCGTCTAGACGGTAGACGGAGGAAAACCCATGAAAATCAAGCGACTCTTCACGATTGCGGTGCTCGTCTCTGTGACAGCCGCCTGTAGTAGCCCCCACGCGACATACAGCAGGACTAACGTAGCGGGAGACGTATCCGCAGTTGGGGAAGCCGAGGAACAAGACAACCGGCGCGACGTGGTCGCGTCGAATGGTCCCGCTCGCAAGTTCGCCCGTGAAAGGCCTGCTGGGCTGGCTTCCATGCCCGTCACCCAGGTCGACTTCAATACGGAAGGCTACGACCACATTCAGGAGAACGTCTTCCATTCCGCAAAGGATGAGCCGCTCTCCACATTCTCGATCGACGTCGACACCGCGTCATACGCGAATGTGCGTCGCTTCTTGGCACAGCAACATCAACTGCCTCCTAAGGACGCAGTTCGAATCGAGGAGCTTCTCAACTATTTCAGCTACGACTACACGCCGCCGACGAGTAGACACCCCTTCGCCGTCCACGTGGAGTCCGCCACCGCTCCCTGGGACGAAACGCGACGCCTGGTGCAAATCGGCATCAAGGCAAAAGAGGTGGATCACGGTGACCGTGAGCCCGCGAACCTCGTGTTCCTACTCGATGTGTCCGGCTCGATGGCTCAGCCCAACAAGCTTCCGCTCCTCAAGCGCGGGATGAAGATGCTCGTCGAGCAGCTCGACAGACGCGACCGGGTCGCGATCGTCGTGTACGCGGGCGCGTCGGGTCTCGTGCTGCCTTCGACTTCCGCAAGTCAGAAGACGCAGATCCTCGACGCCCTCGAACGACTCCAGGCTGGCGGATCTACGAACGGCAGCGCCGGCATTCAGCTCGCATATGACATCGCCACGCGTCACTTCGTCCGCGGTGGTGTGAATCGGGTCATCCTCGCGACCGACGGCGACTTTAACGTAGGTACCACCAACCGAGGGGACCTCGTGCGCCTCATCGAGGAGAAGCGAAAGAGCGATGTATTCCTCTCGGTGTTGGGCTTTGGGATGGGCAACTACAAGGATGCCGCCCTAGAGGAGCTCGCCCGGCATGGGAACGGGAACTACGCCTATATCGATTCACCTCTCGAGGCGCGCAAAGTGCTGGTCGAGGAGATGGGAAGCACCCTCGTCACCGTCGCGAAGGATGTGAAGATCCAGGTCGAGTTCAACCCTGAGAAAGTGCAGGCTTACCGCCTGATCGGGTACGAGAACCGAATGCTCGCGGCCAGGGACTTCAACGACGACCGCAAGGACGCCGGGGAGATCGGAGCAGGCCACACGGTGACGGCCCTTTACGAAATCGTCGGCCCCGATCAGCCCATCGACCTGCCAGGTATCGACCCGCTCAAGTATCGAGCGAGCGATCCAGTTGCGTCGGCTTCGAGCGAAATGCTCACCGTCAAGCTCCGCTACAAGGAGCCGACCGGCAAACGAAGCACCAAGCTCGTGATCCCTTTCGAGGACGGCGGTCGCACGATTTCCGACGCCTCCGCAGATCTTCGTTTCGCTGCCGCTGTTGCCGGGTTTGGCATGCTGTTGCGTGAGTCGGATTTCCGTGGCGATCTCACCTACGCGGAGGTCCTCACCCTCGCGCGCTCCGGCCTCGGTCGCGACGTCGGTTCCTACCGCGCGGAGTTCCTGCGACTAGTCGAGGTCGCGCGTACCCTCCAATGACCAACGAGAAGAGCCGCCCAGCTGCGAAATTGTCCTCAATCAACGGAGAATCGAGCGCGATAGCTGGCGAACTTCTGACGAAGGGCTTCGGTTTGCAGGCCGAAATCCTCGAGGCGGTAGTCATGGACGCCGCGTTGGAACGTCGGCTCTTCGGCAGCAGTTTGCTCGAAACGTTGCAGCAATGCGCCGTCGAACGGAAGACCGAAGTGCTCGTAAATGTTCCGTAGAACCGTGCTGGGCTCGGCCCGAAGCGCGTCGAGGTGAACATCGTAGACCTGCGATGCCGGGAGACGATCGCGCGCAGCCAGTCCGCGTTCGAGCCCCGCGAGCGAGTAGTCGGCCCAGAAGCGGCCCAAGTCGTGCAGGTTGGCGTTTCGCTGAATCCGGCCACAAATGCGCGCGCTCAAGCTGCATTGTGACCCGATCGCTTTGTCGATCTCGCGGTGGGTGTGGATGATGCGTGCATCGGGATAGACCTTTAGGAGCGCATCGAGATTCCACAGATGCCAGGGGCACTTCAAGACCCATCGTCGGGCGCTCCGCTGTGCAGACAGGACCTGGAGCTGCAGGCGATGCCAGCGATAGGACTCCTCCATATCCCATTCGAGCATGCGCCACGCATACTGCCAGGCGCCAAAGCCGACGACGAACTTCATCACGGCCATGTCGTTTTCGAGCAGAAAGAAGTCCTCCTCGAAGGCGTCGATGGTGACGTCGTGTACCACGTTCTGGTCGGGTACGATGATGCGGGTCATGGCGAGAGGAATGGCGGTTCGCCGCCTCCTCCACTTCTCGTCACCCAGCAAGTCCCGAGCCCGACCCACGGGATGGGCTAGCTCCCACGTAGCGCCCGCCCGCGTGTCGGGATCCGTCGCCATGATGTTGTGTAGAAACGTGGTGCCGGTTCGAAAGAGGCCCACGATGACGATCGGGGGCGCGAGCTCGATCTGACGGAGCTCGGGATGGCGTTTGAGGAGCTCGACGAGATTCAAGCGATTGATGAGGTGCCATCGCAGCGCGGTTCGGACGGCGACGCGACCGATCAGGTTCCACTCGGTTTCTTTCAAGCTTTCGACCGTGGCGTGCAGACGTCGGCCAAACCCCCCGTCGTCCGCATAGTCGCACAGTCCCGTAACGCGCTCGGCGGTGCGCATCGCGCGATCCACATCGACGGGAACGAGCTGCCCTGGCCACCGATCCGCAATGCCACTCACGACGGAAAGCGGGAATGAGAGGCGGGGCGACGGTGGAGGCTCGGTCATGTCTCGTTGTAGCGTTTCCGCATGACTCCCGCACAAAA
>JAFDAJ010000429.1 GCA_019313915.1 Deltaproteobacteria bacterium | reverse complement strand
CGCGAGCAGATCGGCACATACTGCGCCACGCCGTTGCCGCAATTGGCGCCGACGACGTCGACTCCGAAGGCGGTCAGCTCCTTCGCGGCCTGCTCCGGGGTGACGCCCATCATGGTGCGGTCCTTCTGACGGCCCGAGTCGAAGACCATGCAGCCAACCACCGGCAGCCCAGTGGCCTTGGCGGCCTCGACGGCGAGGCGCGCTTCAATCAGGTCACCCATGGTCTCTACCACCAGGGCGTCGGCACCGCCCTCGGCCTGGGCGCTGGCCTGCTCGCTGAAGGCCTCGGCGAGCTGCTCCTCGCTCACCTCGCCTGTGACGAGCAGCTTGCCACTGGGCCCGATGGAAGCGCAGACCAGCGCGCTGTCGCCGGCCGCGCGCTTGGAGATCTGCACACCCACGCGGTTGATCTCGGCGATGTGCTCCACATCCGCGCGCCACGGCCTCCACGCGATCGGGGTGGAGGAGGTTCCAGGCGTCGGGCATCTCGCCCGGCTCGAGACCGCGCTGCTGAAGCTCGGTTCCCCAGGCACCGTCGGTCAGCACCGGCCCGCGCGAGGTGAGCTCGTCGATCAGTTGCCGCTCAGTCATCTTCACCGTCTCCTTCGTCTCAGCGGGGCGCGTGGTGCTTGCCTGTCTCGATCATGGCGCGAAAATTTTCCGGCCGAACGTCGGCCGGCACACTGCACCCGCTGCTCAGGATGAAACCACCGTCGTCCCCGATGGAGTCGATGAGCTTGCGGCAATAGGCCTCCACCTCCTCGACCGTCCCGATCGAGAGCAGGGCTGCAGGCACGTCCCCCTTCAGACACACATGACCGCGCAGCAGCTCCTTGGCCGCGACTATGTCGGTGTTGCCATCGAACTCGAGGATTGCGGAGCCCCGCGGAAGCTCCTTGAAATAGGGCAGGTTCTTGTCCCAGCTCGTATCGAGGTGGAAGAGGGTCACGATGCCCTCGGCCCAGAAGGCCTCGACGATGCGGCAGGTGTGGGGCCACCAGAAGCGCTCGAAGACCGACGGCGGGAAGAAGAAGCAGGAGGCGCGCTCTTCGGTGAGCAGCCACACGTCGATGCCCAACTGCTTCGCAAACGGGACCTGCTTCTCGATCAGGTCGTCCGTCATCCGCTCCAGCGCCCGCTCCACCGGCTCGGGGGCGTAGTAGAGGTCCTGGGTGAAGGGGACCATGGAACGCATCAGCGAGAGAGTGAAGAAGGGATGGAGCGCGCTGGCCAGGAAGAGCGGGCGCGTGTCGCGGCGAGCGCACTCCTCGAGGAAGAGAGCGCCACCCTGCACCATGGCGGTCTGGACCCGCGACAGCTCGTCGCGCTCCAGGTTGCCGATGCGCCAGAGGAAGTCGTCGTAGTAGAAGCGCTCGAAGCCCAGCTCGGCGAGGGCCTCGTAATCTTCGGGGACCAGAAGCTCTTTCTCGTCGAGCTGGTAGGGGATGTCGTCGGCCAGATCGACGCCGGGAATGCGCATGGGCATTGGGAAGACGCCACCCGCCTGGAGTTGGAGGGGGGTGTAGGAGGCGGGGTAGGGGTTTTCCCAGCCGCCGACCTCGTCGAACACATGGAAGACCGCTTTGACGGCCGTCTCGACATCGCCCGCGACCTCGGCCTGGGAGACACCCGCCAGGGTTGCTGCCGGCTCCGGAAGCAGAGTCGGGACGACGGGCACGCGGTCCGGTCTCTCCAGGCGAATCGCCGCCCACAGCCTCTCGTCGGGGGTCATGGTCTCGATCACGGCACTCATCTGGCTTCCCCCCTCTCGATGCACCAGGCCACGCCTTCGGACGCATCCAGGGACTGGAAGTCAGCCCCTAGCCACGTCTTTAGCTCCGGCGTGGTGACGCCCCCGCCGATCATGAGGTGCAGCGAGTCGCGGAGGCCCGCTTCTTCGAGGAGACGACGGGCCTCCTGCATGCTGCGGAAGGCGGTCGTGATCAGCACCGAGAGCCCCACGAAGTCTGGCCGGACCTCGCGCACCTTATCACCCCGCACGGCCGGCTCCACGTTCACGCCCAAGTCGTGAACAACGAAGGCGTGTGCGCGCAG